>JADCCH010000185.1 GCA_020252865.1 Methylobacterium sp. | reverse complement strand
ATGACGTCGCGGCGCGGCTCACCAAGGAACAGCTCGCCAAGGAGCGTGACCGCGTGAAGTCTTTCAAGCCGACCGCACCCAACCTGAATGCCAACGAACCCGGAAACTGGGACAGGACCGCCGCCCTGCCCTTCCCGCCCATCGGGCGGCCGGGAGCACCGGCACAGTAACAGCCTCTGGTCAGTTGACGAGCCGGAGCTGAGGATCGAGAAGAGGCCGCACGGCGAGAGCTTGCGGCCTTCCGCTTTTCCTTGCCCCCGGAGGCCGATCACCGGATGCAGATCTACCTGCCCATCGCCGAGTTGCCGCTGAACCTGTTCCTGCTGCTTGGCATGGGCGCGGCGGTGGGCTTCATCGCCGGCCTTTTTGGCGTGGGCGGAGGCTTCCTGCTCACGCCCTTCCTGATCTTCATTGGAGTGCCGGCCCCGGTGGCTGTCGCCACCTCGTCGGTGCATATCGCAGCCTCGTCGGTCACCGGCGCGCTCACCTACTGGCGAAGGCAGGCGCTGGATGTGCGATTGGGTGCCGTACTGATTGCCGGCGGCGTTCTGGGCGCTTTTCTGGGCGTGATATTCTTCGACCAGATGCGCCAGCTGGGCTTTCTCGACCTCATCATCACGCTGTCCTACGTGACACTGCTGATGTCGATCGGCTGCCTGATGTTCGTGGAAAGCATCGGCTCCATGATCGAGAAGCGCGTGCAGCGCGGCAAGCCTGTTCCGCCCGTGCCCCCGCCACCGGAGAGGGCCTGGCACCAGCGCTTTCCGCTGCATGTACATTTTGTCCGCTCCAAACTGAACACGAGCGTCATTCCGGTGGTGACCCTTGGCACGGTCATCGGTTTCGTGGGTGCCGTGCTGGGCATCGGCGGCGGCTTTCTCGTGGTGCCCGCGCTGATTTATCTGTTCCGCATTCCCACGAATGTGGTCGTCGGCACCTCACTGCTGCAGATTCTCGTGACGATGATCGTCGCGATTTTCCTGCATGCCACCATCAGCCAGGCGGTGGACATCATCCTGGGGCTGGTTCTGGTGGTCGGCGGGGTCATCGGTGCGCAATTCGGCGTGCGCACGGGGCAGAATCTCAAGGGCGAGCAGTTCCGCCTGCTGCTGGCCATGCTCATCCTCGCCGTGGGCGTGCGCTTCGCTTTCGAGGTCGTCGGCCGACCGCTCGATCCCTTCGTGATCTCGGCCGTCGAGGTGGAGCGATGAATCGCCTCGTCCCGTTCCTGTTGCCGGCGCTTGCTTGCCTTGCGAGCCTGCCTGCGCGGTCGCAGGAACTGGTGCTGACCCTTTCGACCCGTGAGGTCGCGATCACCTCGACCTATACCGGCGCGGATGTGACGGCCTTCGGTTTCATCGAACGCGATGTGCGCAGCGTGACGCGCGCCGCGCCCTTCGAGATCATCGCCACCGTACAGGGCCCCGTGGGGGATATCGTGGTGCACAGGAAGGGGCAGCTCGGTCCGATCTGGCTTACGGCGGCCCGCGAGCGCTTCGCGCGCATCCCCACCTATTTCGCGCTGCTCAGCGCCCGCCCCGTGGGCGAAATGGTGACGGACGAAACCGCGCGGAGGCTGAAGCTCAGCCTCACGGATCATCTTCCGCCGCTCGACAACCCGCCTGCGCCGGAACAGGCCGAACAGGCCGAGTTTCGCAAGGCCCTTCTGCGCCTGCGCGAGGAAGAAGGCGCGCTGGTGATCGACCCCAGGGCGATAACCATGGTGCGCCCCAACCTCTTCACCGCGAGGGTGAATGTGCCGGGCAAGGCCCCGGTTGGGCTTTACGTGATCAATGTCTCGGTGGTCTCCGAGGGCGTGGTCTTGCGCACCTCCCAGACTGGCTTCGTGGTGCGGAAGGTCGGCTTCGACGCCGCCGTGGCGGATGCAGCGAGGAACCGAGCGCCGCTTTATGCGCTGGCGACCGTGCTCATCGCCGTGCTTCTTGGCTGGATCGCCAATTTCGCGTTCCGGCGCGATTAGCAGGCAAGCTATCGCCGCACGGCAAGCGCGTGAAAAGGCACGGCATGGATCGCGTCGCGGGCCAGAAGATAGGCGCGCGTTTCCGCTCCCCAGCCAAGATCGCGGATAGGCCGATCCGTCACATCCAGCGCGCCCGTGAGGCAGCCGAAGGCCGGCATCAGCAGCCTCTCCCGCGAGGCGAGGAAGCAGCGCCGTCTTTGCGTGCCGACCCGCGTCGCGAGCCGCGCGGCGGGGTGGAGATGCCCGACAATTTCCGGCCGGCCATCGGCTTCCGGTTCATGGCGCAGGCGCACGCCACCGAGATCGAGATGCCCAAGGCTTTCGCCCGGCAAATCCGCCGGGTGATGCGGATCATGGTTTCCGGTGATCCAGATGAAGCGCACCTGCTCCGCCAGCCGTGTGAGGATCGTCGCTGCCGGCGAAGCCGCCTGCGGCACCAGATCGGCCCGATGGAAGCTGTCACCCAGCAGGACGAGACGTTCGGGGCGCAGCCGGTTCACGGCGGCCTCGAGGCGCGCCAGGGTTGCCAGGCTGTCATAGGGCGGGAGCATCTGCCCGAACCGCGCCAAGGCGGCGGATTTCTCGAGATGCAGGTCGGCCACGACGAGCATGCTTTCCTCCGGCAGGAAGGCCGCTCCGGAGCAGTCGAGCATGAGGCGCAGGCGCGCGAGCCGGCATTCATGGCCGGCCAGTTCCATTTCTGCACCCGCCACCGCGCACCTCATGCCCCGATTTCCTCCATCAGCCGCGCGGCTTCCTCGCCGATCGCGGCATCGCGCGCCTCGCCATAGACAGGCTCCTTGCCGATCTCCAGCAGGATCGGCACCGAGAGCGGGGAGACCTGCTTCAGCGGGTGATGCATGATTCGCCCACGAATTCGCATCAGCATGTCCGAGAGGCGGCGAAGATCAAGCAGCGCGCTCGCCGCATCAGCCCGCGCGGCCTTGAGCAGGATGTGATCGGGCTCGTGCTGGCGCAGCACATCGAAGATGAGGTCGGTCGACATGGTGACTGCCCGCGCCTTCTTCTCCATCCCCGGAAAGCGCCGCTCGATCAGCCCGGCGATCACCGCGCAAGAGCGGAAGGAGCGCTTCATCAGGGCGCTTTCCTCCAGCCATTCCTCGAGATCGTCGCCGAGCATGTCGGGCGCGAAAAGTTCGGGCAGGAAGGCTTTGTGGCGTTTCGCTTCCGCCGAGACATCGCCGAGCATCCAGATGCCGAGGGCATAATCATTGGCCACGAAACCGAGCGGCTTCAGCCGCGCGCGCTCCAGCCGGCGCGTCAGCAGCATGCCAAGTGTCTGATGCGCGAGCCGGCCCTCGAAGGGGTAGGCCACGAGAAAATGCCTTTCGCCGCGCGGGAAGGTTTCGACCAGCAGATCCTCCGGCCCCGGCAAGCGCGATTTCTGCCGCTGGAGTTCCAGCCAGGCCGAGACCTGATCGGGCAGGGCGATCCATTCCTCCGGTGGGGCCAGCATCTGGCGCACCCTTCGGGCCAGATGCGTCGAGAGCGGGAATTTCCCGCCCGCGTAGGATGGCACCATGGGGTCACGCGCCGAGGTTCGGCTGACGATCACGCGATCCTCCGCGAGGCCCTCGAATTTCAGCACCTCGCCGGCAAAAACGAAGGTATCGCCCGGCACGAGGCCTTCCGCGAAATATTCCTCCACCTCGCCGAGCAGGCGCCCGAAGCGCAGGGCCTTGCCGCTGCCCACGGTCTTGTTGTGACCCAGGGGCTTGCCGAGATGCACCTTGAGCATCGTTGATTCGACAATCGTGCCGACATTCATCCGGTAGCTCTGCGCAATGCGCGCATTCGCGACGCGCAGACGGCCCTCCTTGTCGCGCTTCACGCGGGCGAAGCGCTCATAGGCCCGGAGTGCGTAGCCACCATCGATGACGAAGGCGAGAACCTTGGAGAAATCCTCTTCCGAAAGTTCGGCATAGGGAGCGGCATCGCGGATCTCCGCCAGAAGCTCCGCCTCGGAACGCGGCTCGGCGACAAGCATCCCCATCACATGCTGGGCCAGCACATCCAGTGCGCCGGTGCGCTTCGTGACCGCGTCCTGTTCCTTCGCGAAGGCCGCTTGAATCGCCGCGCGGCATTCCAGCACCTCGAAGCGGTTCGAGGGCACCAGCAAGGCGCGCGAGGGCTCATCGAGCCGGTGATTGGCGCGGCCGATGCGCTGGAGGAGCCGGCTCGCGCCCTTCGGAGCCCCGACATGGATGACGAGATCGACATCGCCCCAGTCGATCCCGAGATCGAGGGTCGAGGTGCAGACCACGGCATCCAATTGGCCTGCGGCCATCGCGGCTTCCACCCGCCGCCGCTGACCCACATCCAGCGAGCCGTGATGCAGCGCGATGCGCTTTCCCGCCTCGTTCTCGTTCCAGAGGAGCTGGAAGAGATATTCCGCCTGCATGCGCGTGTTGACGAAAACGAGGCTGAGCTTCGCCTTGCCAATCTCGGCGTAGATCTCCCCGATGGCGTGGCGCGCGGAATGCCCGGCCCAGGGCAGGCGCTCCTCGGTTTCGAGCATGGTGAGGATGGGCTCAGCGGCTTCTTCCGGGGCCGCGAGCACGAGATCCGCCACCGCTTCGCCTATTTCGTTCTCGCTTTTCTTCCCCTGCCCCGTGAGCCAGCGGCGCAGATCATCGGGCTCGGCGACGGTGGCCGAGAGCCCTGCCGTCACGAGGCCCGGCGAAAGCGACCGCAACCGCGCGAGGCCGAGGGCGAGCAGGTCGCCGCGCTTGTTGGGCGCGACCGCGTGGATTTCATCGACGATCAGCCGCTTCAGCGAGCCGAACAGCTTCCCCGCCTGCGGATGCGCGAGCATGAGCGCCAGCTGCTCGGGCGTGGTGAGCAGGATATCCGGCGGGCTGGTCATCTGCCGGGCGCGGCGGGAAGCAGGGGTATCGCCCGTGCGCGCCTCGATGCGGATGGGCAGACCCATTTCCGCTGCCGGCGTTTCGAGATTGCGCGCGACATCGACCGCCAGCGCCTTCAGGGGCGAGATGTAGAGCGTGTGAAGCCGCCGCACCGGGCGCGGCGCCATGAGATCGATGAGGCTCGGAAGGAACCCGGCGAGCGTCTTGCCCGCGCCCGTCGGCGCGATCAGCAGGGCGGAGCGGCCCGCGAGCGCCTTCTCGATCATGGCATGCTGATGCGCGCGCAGGGACCAACCCTTTGCCGCGAACCATCGCGTGATCTTGTCGGGGAGTTCAGCCATCCCGCGAAAGCACGTAAAGCGCTCCGGGCACCGGTTCGCCCCGGTCACGCCGGGTGCTCACTTGCGCGGAATGGAGAATCACGAAACCGGATTCGCGTGCCCAGCGCAGGAGGTCCGCCTCGGCGTGATGCACGCGAAGATCGGCACCCACGCGGCTCGGGTCCTCGCCCGCATCCTGCACCGTAAAGGCGAAGAGCCCATCACGGGTGAGCACCCGCCGCGCTTCGCGGAAAAGGGGGGCGAGGTTCTCGATGTAGCAGAAGACATCCGCCGCGATCACGAGATCGGCCGATTGCGCCGCCTCACCCGCGAGCCATGCACCGGCCTCCGAGCAATCGAGGCGGCTGTAGAGGCCCGTTTCCCGCGCGATTGCCAGCATGCGCGAGGAGAGATCGACGCCATCGATCGTCTCGAACTGCCCGGCGAGCGCCTTCGCCATCAGCCCCGTGCCGCAGCCGAGATCGAGCACGCGGGTGTAAACCTGCGGACCCGCCACCTTCGCCAAGGCCCCTGCCAGCAATTCCGGCGCGCGATAATCGAGCGCGGATGTGAGATGCGCATCGAAACGCGGGGCATAATCATCGAAGAGCGCGGCAATATAGCCGGTCGTCACCGCACCACCCTCCGCGCCCATCCGGGCGAGAAAGGCGCGGGCGCCCAGAAGGTCCTCCTCATCTCCCGATGCAACCATCCCGAAGGCCGCGCGTGCTTCCGCCTCGCGGCCCAGGGCAAGCGCCGCCTTTCCAAGCCCGAGTCGCGCTGGCAGCCAATCGGGAACCCGTTCGAGGGCCTGTTCGTAAAGGTCGAAGGCGGCTCGGGCATCGCCATCCGCCCATGCGCCTTCGGCATAGGCGAAGCGGCGATCGGCGAGCAAATCGCCGGAACCCTGCGCGAGACTGGCGGAACGGGCAGCGGAAGACATATGTCGGTGCTTACGCGATTTGACGGCCGGCGAGAACAGGCAAGACCATGCGACCTTCCGAACTGCTGCATCCGCGCCCCGAAGGCCTCTATTGCCTGCCCGGCGATTTCTACGTCGATGCGATGCGCCCGGTTGCGCGCGCGCTCATCACGCATGCGCATTCCGATCATGCGCGGCCCGGCCATGGCGCGGTGATGGCGAGCCGGGAAACGCTCGCGATCATGGGCCTGCGACTTGGCGAAGGTTTCTGTGAAACGCGGCAGGAAGCGACGATCGGCGAGTGGGTGAACATCTGCGGCGTGGAGGTCGCGTTCTTCCCCGCCGGCCATGTGCTCGGCTCCTGCCAGATCGCGCTCCGATGGAAGGGCCTGACCATCGTCGTCTCCGGTGATTACAAGCGCGAGCCCGATGCCACCGCCGCACCCTTCGAGGTAGTGCCCTGTGATGTGTTCGTGACGGAGGCGACATTTGGACTTCCTGTGTTCCGCCATCCCGATCCGCATCGGGAAGTCAGAAAACTGCTTGCCTCGCTGCAGGAAAATCCGCATCGCGCGCATCTGGTGGGGGCCTATTCCCTCGGCAAGGCACAGAGGCTCATCCGCCATCTGCGCGAGGCGGGGTATGACCGGCCGGTTTATCTTCATGGCGCGCTCGAAAAGGTGACCGGCTATTACGGGGAGGCGGGAATCGCATTGGGGCCACTCGCGCGCGCCGCCGGTCTGCCGCGCGGCAGCCTCGCTGGAGAGATCCTGATCTGCCCGCCTTCGAGCCTCGCGGATATCTGGTCGCGCCGCTTCGCGGAACCGCTCACTGTTGCCGCCTCGGGCTGGATGCGCGTTCGCGCCCGCGCCCGGCAGCGCGGCGTGGAACTGCCGCTCACCATTTCCGACCATGCCGATTGGGACAGCCTGCGCGCGACCATCCTCGACACGGGAGCCAGCGAGATCTGGGTGAGCCACGGGCAGGAGGATGCCCTCGTGCATTGGTGCCTCGGGCAGGGCCTCGCGGCGCAGCCGCTGCATCTCGTGGGCTTCGGAGAGGACGCGGCGGAGGATGCCGCGTGAAGGCTTTCTCGACGCTTCTTGACCGTCTTTCCTACGAGCCGCGCCGCACGGAAAAGCTGCGGCACATCGTGCGCTATCTGCGCGAGGCACCCGACCCCGATCGCGGCCATGCGCTGGCGGCTTTGTGTGGTGCGCTCGACATTCCGGCCGTGAAGCCTGCGATGCTGCGTGCTTTGGTCTCCGAGCGGGTCGATCCGGCGCTCTTCGGCCTCTCCTACGATTTCGTAGGCGATCTCTCCGAGACCATCGCGCTGATCTGGCCGGCGCAGGTCACCGGCAAAGATGCGCCGCTCCACCTCGCGGAGGTGATTTCCACGCTCCTTTCGGCCAGCCGTCGCGAGGGGCCGGCCCTGATCGCCCGCTGGCTCGACGAATTGGATGAAACCGGCCGCTGGGCCTTGCTGAAGCTGATCACCGGCGGGTTGCGCGTCGGCGTTTCGGCGCTTCTCGCAAGACAGGCCCTGGCGGAATTCTCAGGCCGCCCCGTCGAGGAGATCGAGGAGGTCTGGCACGGGGTCGAGCCGCCCTATACCGATCTTTTCGCCTGGCTCGAGGGGCGCGGCCCAAGGCCCGACCCCTCCGCCGCGCTCACCTTCCGCTCGCCGATGCTGGCGCATCCGATCGAGGATCGGGATTTCGAGACGCTCACGCCGTCCGAGTTCCATGCCGAATGGAAATGGGACGGCATCCGCATCCAGGCCGCGACGCGATCCAACGGGCTTGCACGGGATGTGCGGCTGTTCTCCCGCAGCGGCGATGACATCACCACCGCTTTCCCCGACCTCATCGAGGCCTTGCCGGAGGACGCGGTGATCGACGGCGAACTGGTGGTCGCACGCGAGACGGTGGTCGCGACCTTTTCGGATCT
>JADCCH010000184.1 GCA_020252865.1 Methylobacterium sp. | reverse complement strand
GCCGTCGAGCGGGAAAAGGTTCGGGCGCAGTGCTGAGAATGCCGCGGGACAAGGATGACGAGCACCCTCCCGACAGCCTTCCGCTGACCCCGGAGGAGGCGCTGGCCCTGTTCCTCGGCGTACTGGGCAATGACGAGACCAAAGGCCTGCTGCTCGCGGTTTCCGGCGGGCCGGATTCCATCGCCATGCTCGGCCTCGCGGCGGCTATCCGGGCCTGCCTCCCGCCGCTGGCTGTCGCGACCGTCGACCATGGGCTGAGGCCCGAAGCGGCCGAGGAGGCGAAGATGGTCGCCGGCCTCTGCAAGGAATTGAAGATCCCGCATTGCACGCTTCCCTGGGTGGATCGTCCGAAAGCTCCCTTCAGCCAGCAAGCCGCCCGCGAGGGGCGTTATGCGCTGCTGCTCGGCCATGCCCGCGCCATCGAGGCGAGCCATGTCGTGACCGCTCACACGCTCGACGACCAAGCCGAAACCGTCCTGATGCGCATGGCGAGCGGCAGCGGCATTGGCGGCCTCGGCGCCATGCGCCCCAACGTGAAGCGCGGCCATCTCGGCCATCTGCGCCCGTTTCTCGATGTGACGAAGTCTCGCGTGCTTGCGACCTGCGACCTGCATGGCTGGCATTTCGCGCAGGACGCCTCCAATGGCGACGAGCGCTTCAAGCGTGTGCGCCTGCGCGCCCTGATGCCCATTCTCGCCCAGGAGGGGCTGACACCGGAGCGCCTTGGCAAGCTGGCGGCCCGGGCGCGCCGCACCGAGGATGCGATCGAGCATGTGGTCAAGCGCATGCTGGATGAATGCGTGATCCGCCATGCCCCCGATGGCGGCGCCATGCGCCTCAAGGCCGAACCTTTCTGCACCGAACCGTTCGAGATCGCGATGCGCATGTTGCGCCGCTCGATGTTCGCGATCGCCAGCCGCGAAAACATGGATGCGCAAATCCCGCTCGCGAAGCTGGAAATGCTGATGCGCAATCTGCGCCTGGCGATCCGCGACCAGCGGCCGTTCCGCTCCACGCTGGCCTGGGCCGTGGTGGCGCATGCCAACAAGCTGATCGAAGTGCGCTCGGCGCCGCCACGCCGCGAATCGAATCAAGGAAACTCGGCGCAATCGCGCGGTGCCTTGGCAAGCGCGCCCGACGTTTCTAAATAGAGTGAGACGAAGGCCGCTCTTTTGCCGCATGGCGGGAGCAGTTACCCTTACGAATGCGGATTGAGCGAAAGCAAGAGCCCGATGAACCCCAATGTCCGGAACATCGCCCTGTGGGCGATCATCCTCCTTCTCGTCCTCGCCCTTGTCTCGGTTTTCCAGAGCCCGGCGAGCCGGCAGGGGGGGCAGGAGTTGCCCTATTCGGCCTTCCTGGATGAGGTGGAAAAGGGCCGTGTCGAGCGCATTACCGTGACGGGCGGCGAGATCCAGGGCACTTTCCGCGACACGCAGCAGGCCTTCGTGACGCTGGGGCCGGTGGATACGCGCCTGATCGAGAAGCTGCGCGAGAAGAACGTGACCACGGCGTTCCGTTCGCCCAATGCCGACAATCCCTGGTATATCGGCTTCCTGCTCAACTGGCTGCCCATCATCGCGTTCATCGCGATCTGGATCTACATGTCCCGCCAGATGCAAAACGGCGCCGGCCGAGCCATGGGCTTCGGAAAATCTCGCGCGCGCCTCCTCACCGAGGCGCATGGCCGCGTGACCTTCGATGATGTCGCGGGCATCGACGAGGCCAAGGAAGACCTGCAGGAAATCGTGGAATTCCTGCGCGACCCGCAGAAGTTCCAGCGTCTCGGCGGTCGCATTCCGCGCGGCGTATTGCTCGTTGGCCCGCCGGGCACCGGCAAGACGCTCACGGCCCGCGCGGTCGCGGGGGAGGCGAATGTGCCGTTCTTCACGATTTCCGGCTCGGACTTCGTGGAAATGTTCGTCGGCGTGGGCGCATCCCGTGTCCGTGACATGTTCGCGGAAGCCAAGAAGAACGCGCCCTGCATCATCTTCATCGACGAAATCGACGCGGTCGGTCGTCATCGCGGCGCCGGCCTCGGCGGCGGCAATGACGAGCGCGAGCAGACGCTGAACCAGCTCCTGGTGGAGATGGACGGCTTCGAGGCCAATGAAGGCATCATCATCATCGCAGCCACCAACCGACCTGACGTGCTCGACCCCGCGCTTCTGCGCCCGGGCCGCTTCGACCGGCAGATCGTGGTGCCGCTGCCGGATGTGAATGGCCGCGACAAGATCCTCAAGGTGCATGCCCGCAAGGTGCCGCTGGCACCGGATGTGGACTTGCACGTGCTGGCGCGCGGCACGCCCGGCTTTTCCGGCGCGGACCTGATGAACCTCGTGAACGAAGCCGCGCTGATGGCCGCCCGCCGCAATCGCCGCCTCGTGACCATGAAGGAATTCGAGGATGCGAAGGACAAGGTCATGATGGGTGCCGAGCGCAAATCCATGGCCATGTCCGAGGACGAGAAGAAGCTCACCGCCTATCACGAGGCGGGCCATGCGATCATCGCGCTGAAGCTCGCGGGCCTCGATCCGATCCACAAGGCGACGATCATCCCGCGCGGCCGCGCGCTCGGCATGGTGATGACCCTGCCGGAAAGCGACCGCTACTCCTTCTCGCGCGAGAAGGCCGTGGCCCGGCTCGCCATGCTGTTCGGTGGCCGCGAGGCGGAAATCACCACCTTCGGCCCGGAAAAGGTGACGAGCGGCGCATCCGGCGATATCCAGCTGGCGACACAGCTTGCCCGCTCGATGGTGAT
>JADCCH010000183.1 GCA_020252865.1 Methylobacterium sp. | reverse complement strand
CTGCTGCTCGGCTACGAAGAGGCGATGACCCGCGAGGATTCGACCCATCCCGGCGATCATGTCGCGACTTCCGGCCATATGCTCTGGATCGGCGATCGCACGCGTCAGCCGGACCATGCGCATGTCGAGTTCTTCCGTGGCATCCTGAACCCGATCGGCCTCAAATGCGGCCCCTCGCTCACGCCGGACGGCCTGCTCGAACTCATCGACATCCTGAACCCGGCGAACGAGGCGGGCCGCCTCACGCTCATCTGCCGCTTCGGCTCGGACAAGGTGGGCAATCATCTGCCGGAGTTGATCCGCGCGGTGAAGCGCGAGGGCAGGAATGTCGTGTGGTCCTGCGACCCGATGCACGGCAACACGATCTCGCTTGGCGCCTACAAGACCCGGCCCTTCGATCGCATCACGCAGGAAGTGAAGAACTTCTTCCAGATCCACCGATCCGAAGGCACCTATGCCGGCGGCATCCATCTCGAAATGACCGGCAAGAACGTCACGGAATGCACCGGTGGCGCCAAGACCGTGACCAACGAGATGATTGCCGACCGCTATGATACCTTCTGCGATCCGCGCCTCAACGCGGAGCAGGCCATCGAACTCGCCTTCATGGTCGCCGACCTGATCAAGAAGGAAAAGAGCGAGTTGGGCACGCTGATGCCGGCGGCAGCGGAGTAAAGCTCCCTTTCCGCCAGGGACAGATCAGGGCGGGCCTTCGGACCCGCCCATTTTAATGCCTTGTTTCCCATGTTTTGCCTTGGAGGCAGAGTGTTCCCTGCGCCATGGGATTGCCGCGATTTCGAGAGGTTTTCTTAAGGTTTCGGCAGGAAATCTGAGCTCGACAGTTCGGAGATCCGCCATGCGTTATCATTTCCCTGCCGTGGCCGCCGGCCTTGCCGCGGCACTCGCCATCTTCTTCCACGCGCCATCACAGGCTGCTCAGGGCCGCAACACCGCCGCCGCTGCTGGCCTCGCCGTGGGTGCCGCCGGTCTTTACATGCTCATGCAAGGGCGATCCCAGGCCGAGCCGATCGTCGAGGAAGAGGTGATCGTCGAGCGCCGTCGCCCGCGTTATGTCCCGACCTGCCGCCTCGAACGCAAGAAGGTGTGGCTCGATGACGAAACCTATACCTATCGCCGCGTCGAGGTGTGCGAGTAATCGCTCCCCCGGAACCTGAACGGCAGGCAACAATGCCGTTCAGGTTCGGGCCAAGATCAAGGCCGTAATCTTTGCAGCATGAGGATCGGATGCGAGCGGATCGCGTTCGCCCGGTCTTCCGGTTCGGAGACGGAGCCATGATGACATCGATTCCCTTCGGCAAGAAGATTGCCGCCGTTGCGTTCGCCGCCCTCGCGATGGGTGCCGGCCTCACGATGACTGCCGGCGAGGCCGAGGCCCGGAACGGCCGGAAGGGCGCGCTGATCGCGGCGGGTATTCTCGGGGCGCTCGCCGTGGGTGCCATCGCTGCCCAGGCGAACGAGACACGTCACGGCGGCCTTTATGTCGATGATGTTGAAGCGTTCGACGACATCCATGCCCCAGCCTATCATCGGCAGCGCAGCTTTTACCGGCAACCTGAGCAGTATCATCCAGATTACCATCCTTATCCGGGCCATGGCTATCGCCCTCACCGCCGCCATTACGGCTATTCGGAGACGGGCTATGCCTATCGCGGTCCGGTCTGCAAGCTGAAGAAGCAGCAGGTCTGGGATGGTTATGGCTGGCGCTTCCAGCGGGTGCAGATCTGCCGCTGATGCCGCGATCGGCCGCTGAAACAGAAAGCCCGGCTCGAAAGCCGGGCTTCTGGTGCGACCGCCGTGGGGGCCCGGCGATCTGTCAGAACTTCACGCCACCGCCCACCCGTGTCGTGTTGATGCTGACTTCGGGCCTTAGCCCACCGGAGGCAAACTGGATGTATTGCCATTCTGCGCGAAGGAAGAGGTTCGAGAACAGGGTCATATCCACGCCCGCGCCAACCGTGCCGCCATAGGCGATACCACGCCGCCCGACCGAACCGGCGAAGGTGCCGCTGGCGGGTGGTGGCGCGCTGGTATCGTCGCGCTGCCATGAACCTGTAGTGCTCGCGCGGCCATCGATGTTGCCGAGCGCTATGCCGGCCGTGAGATAGGGCATGAAATACCCTGCAGCCCAGCCCACGCGGCCCCGAATGGTGCTCCATTCGCGCACTCTTGCCCTGGCGGTGGTGGTGCTGGTCACCGATTCCGTCACGGTGCCCGAAACGCGCGAGAGACCGTAAGGGCCCGTGGTGGTGGAAGAATTGAAAGAAGAGCGCGTATAATCGACTTCGAGCCCCAGAACCACGTCATCCCAGAGATAGTTGACGCCGGCGAAGCCGCCGAAGGCGGTCTCGGCCTGGTTGGTCTTCCGCAGGTTGATCGTGCTCTCGAGCAGATCGGTATAGGTCGAATTCGGCAGCGCCTCGCGCGCGAGGCTGCCCCGCAGCCCCGACGCATCCACCTGCGCGCTCGAATAGCCGACAAAGCCGCCTGCATAGGCGCCGGCCCAATCGATACCCTCGCTTTTCGCCGCCACATTCGAGGCATAGGCACCGCGCAGG
>JADCCH010000182.1 GCA_020252865.1 Methylobacterium sp. | reverse complement strand
GGCGCATTTCCGGGTGCGTCTCGGAATTGATGCCGATGGCGCGCATGAATTGCAGCGCCTCGGTGATGCGCCCGATGAGATCGAGATAGCGATGCGAGGCCGGGCTGTTCTGCACGAAATCGAGCACCCATTTCTGGGCGTTGTCGAGGCTCGCATAACCACCCGTCGCAAAGGCGCGGATCAGGTTCAGCGTCGCCGCCGACTGGCGATAGGCCTCCACCTGCCGGCGCGGATCGGGAATGCGCGCATCGGGCGTGAATTCGATGCCGTTGATGATATCGCCGCGATAGCTCGGCAACTCCACGCCATCATGCTTCTCGACCGGCGAGGAACGCGGCTTCGCGAACTGGCCCGCCACGCGGCCGACCTTCACCACCGGCGAAGAGCCGGCATAGGTGAGAACCACCGCCATCTGCAGGAAAACACGGAAGAAATCGCGGATGTGGTTCGCGGAATGCTCCGCAAAGCTCTCGGCGCAATCGCCACCCTGCAGCAGGAAGGCTTGGCCGGCCGCGACCTTGCCCAGCGCCCGCTTGAGCTTGCGCGCCTCGCCCGCGAAAACCAGCGGGGGGAAGCTCTGGAGCTGCTTCTCGGTCGCCTCCAGAAGGGCCGAATCCGGATAGCTCGGAACCTGCGCGATCGGGAAAGAGCGCCAGGACGCCGGGGTCCATGGCTTCCTTGCAACGTTTTCGAGCGCTTGCGCGGTCATGACAGCACCATTCTTTTGTAACACGCCCTCCCCCGAGGGCGAGAGGGCTGTTTAACCGCAAATGCCCATTATGGCGAGAGGAAATGGCTTTTGCAGCATCCTTATTGCTCGAAGCGCGGTTCTGTCAGCTTGCGCGCTCAAACCGGGCGGAGCGCATGCGCATCGTCACGAGCTCTTCCGCAGCACTCGGGTGAAGGGCCATGGTGCAATCGAAATCGCGCTTCGTCGCCCCCATCTTCACCGCGATGCCCACGAGCTGGATCATCTCGGCCGCCCCCTCCCCGAGGATGTGGCAGCCGAGGATTCGGTCGGTCTCGGGATTGACGAGCAGCTTCATCATCACACGATCATCCGAACCCGAAAGCGTCGCCTTCATGGAGCGGAACGAGGTCTTGTAGAGATCGACAACCGGGAAAGCCGCGCGCGCATCCGCTTCCGTCAGCCCCACGGTGCCGAGTTCCGGTGTTGTGAACACCGCCGTGGGGATGTTCGAGTGATCGACCTGCCAGGGCAGGATGCCCTTCGGACCCCCGAACAGGCCATCGGCAACGGCATGCCCCTCGCGGATGGCCACGGGGGTCAGGTTCACGCGGTTCGTCACGTCTCCCACCGCGAAGATATGCGAGACATTCGTGCGCGAGGCGGAATCAACCGCGATCGCCCCATTCTTGCCGAGCGCGACGCCCGCCTTTTCGAGGCCAAGGCCTTCCACATTCGGCGCGCGGCCGATGGCGAAAAGGATCTGGTCGGCCGCGAGTTTCTCGCCTGCCCTGGTATGGCCGATGAGACCCTCTGCCGTCTTCCCGATGCGGGTGAAGGTATCGTTGAACACGAAGCGGATTCCCGCCTTGCGGCAGGCGTCGATGAGGCCATCGCGAAGGTCTTCATCGAAGCCGCGCAAGGGCTTCTCGCCGCGATGGATCACGGTGACCTCCGCGCCGAGATCGCGGAAGATGCCCGCGAATTCCAGCGCGATATAGCCGCCGCCGGCAATGAGAATGCGCCTGGGAAATTCCTTGAGATCAAAGACTTCATTAGAAGTCACGACATGCTCGATGCCCGGCAGGTCATGATCGAGATTGGGTCTTCCGCCGGTGGCGATGAGAATGTTCCGCGCATGCACGACGCGGTTCTCGTCGACAATCCGAACGTCGTGCGGGCCTTCGAGCACCGCGCGGGATTTCACCACGGCGACGCCCGCGCTCGCCTGCCCCTTGGCATAGAGGCCTTCCAGGCGGGTGATCTCGGCCTCCTTGGCCGAAACCAGCGCCTTCCAATCATGGGAGGTTTCGCCAACATGCCAGCCGAAACCCTTGGCCTCGCGAAAATCGCGGGCGAAGCGGCCGGCGAGCACATAGAGCTTCTTCGGCACGCAGCCGCGGATAACGCAGGTACCGCCCATGCGGAATTCTTCCGCGAGCATCACCCTCGCGCCATGGCCTGCCGCGATCCGCGCCGCACGCACGCCGCCCGAACCACCCCCGATGACGAAAAGATCGACGTCGAATTCCATGACCGCCCCCGACCCATGCTCGACGCGGCAAGCCCGGCCGCGACAACCGACATAAAAACGGCGCGGATTGCTTTCACCCGCGCCGCATCACACAATCGCGTGAGGACCGATCAGAGCGGGGCGCCGCGCTTTGCCATCTCGGCGCGGAAGATCACCATGGCTTCCTGGCCCACCACCTGCGTCCATTGCTCGAGATAGGGCAATATGTCTTCCATGAAGGCGGGAAGCGTCTCGACATATTTCCTGCCAACGGGGCTCGTGAGGAAGGTGTTCACTTCCTTCAGTTCCGCCTCGGTCATGCGGCTGGCGAGGTAGCCGGCAGCACCCTTCAGGCCGTCATTGGTCATCTCGACCATCTTGCCTTCGACAACCTTCAGGGATTCCTCGATCTGGCGAACGAGTTCCGGACGCGTGCGGCTCATGTTGGCGCGCAGCATCTGCACGACATTCGGCGTGCTGGCCTCGAAGGTGCGCATCAGGCCGGAGGTCTTGAGCACCTCGGCTGCGATCGCGATATGCGAAGCCGGGAAGTTGGCCGGCGGCGGCGACGGCGCAGCGGGAGCCGGAGCCGTCTGCGCGAAGGCCGCGCCCGACATCACCAGCACGCCAGCCAGCGCGAGGGCGCGAAGGAAAAGCGCGCGAGAAAAACCGATCATGGACCACCCGTCTCTAGCTGGCCTGGCAAGGTCAGGCCTGGATTGTTCAAAGCCTGATCGTCGCCAGGCTACCAGAAAAAGAGGCGCCTATCGCGCCATAAAACCTTCCGCTTCGCCCTTACGGCCTTCCGGCGAGGACGACAACCCCTGACGGGACGCAAGCGATGTGGCAGCACAAAGGCCGCACCAGCACCTTGTCCGGCCAATCATCGTGCCGGAGGCGTGCAAACCACTTCCTGATCGCCGCGCACGAAGCAGACGCTGACATCCCCCGTTCGGCGATTGACCCGATAGATGCCCGCCTCGGCCCGGTGGTTCGAGGGCACGAGTGCGTAATCTCCGGCCTCGCCGCCCTTTGCCCCCTCGCCGGCCGGATAGCAGAGGGTGAGGCCAACCGAATTCTCGTCCTTGATCGCGTAGTTGCAGGCCCCCATCTCGCCGGTGGCGCGATCGACCCGGAAGATGCGGTTCAGTTCCTGGTGCGGCGCTGGCGCGAACATGAAGTTCTCGGCCCGGACAGACCCGACGCATGACAGGATGGCGATGACAGGCAAAAGGTTGCGTTGGTGCATGATCCCCTCCCCGTAACCGGATGACGAACGTCCACTTGAAGCGAATCGCTTCTCTCCGCTACGGAACGCTAACCGATCACCCGCGGAAAATCCGCCCCGGCCCGATCGGCTTTTTCACGACAGGAAGGTTCGCCCCGATGCGCGGCACGCTGGTTTTCGATCTCGATGGCACGCTGGCCGAGACCGCGCCAGACATCATGGCGACGCTGAACATCCTGCTCACGCGCGAGGGCTTGCCCGCGCTTCCGACCGCGAAGGCGCGTGAACTCGTCGGTGCGGGCGCGAAAGCCCTGATCGAGCGGGGCTTCAAGGCTTCCGGCGTGCCGCTGCTCCCCGGGAAGCTGGAGCAGCTCTTCGCACAATTCCTGCCGATCTATCTCGACCGCATCGCCGAGGAGAGCCACCTCTTCGACGGCGTGGAAGCTGCACTTGACAGGCTCGCCACCAGGGGCTTCACGCTCGCGATCTGCACGAACAAGCCGGAGCCACACTCATTGGCCCTCGTGGAAG
>JADCCH010000181.1 GCA_020252865.1 Methylobacterium sp. | reverse complement strand
GGCGAAGCGCCAGTTGCGTGCTGGCAACGGCCACGACGAACACGATCAGCGCTGCGAAGAACGGTAACTTCAAGGCGCTGGCTCTCCGCTCAAAGGGCCTTTTGCGCGGTGAAACCATCCTGCGCGCACCCCTTCGCAGGATGGGGTGGCTGATTACGGCAGCAAGATCAAGTCAGCCCGCTCGGCGGCGAGTTCGTGGAGGTCCTCCCGGATGGAGCCAAACCAGCCGCGGCGATGGCTCAGGGTCGGACAGATGACGGCGTCGGCACGGGAAAGACGCGCCAGCATCTCAGCCCGGTCTGCATCGAAATCGATGGGGGCCGTAACCTGCACCCGGTAGCCGTGCTGTTCCAGAAGTGCGGCCTGTTCCCGGGCGAGAAAATCAAGCTGGTCGCGCATGCCGCCAATGGTCGTGACCTCGACATCGGCGGAAAGCCACAGACCACTGCGGATCAAGGCATGGGCGAGCCGGCCGGCGCGCGGTGTGAGGGAGACGATCAGCAGGATGCGCCGAACGGAGTGAGGGCGGCGACGCACCCGCAGGACCGGCGCGATCCCCGCAACGGAAAGCTCCGTCGCGATCTCTTCGGTGGGCGAAGCCGGCTCTCCGAGGCGGTCAACACCCGCCGGGACCACAAGGATATCCGCGCCAGCCGCTGCCAGAACCAGCATCGGGAAGTTCCGTTCCTCGTGGCGGACTTGGGTCTTGACGTCGCGGGCGAAACAAAGCTCGTCGAATTCGGCGATGGATTTGCTGGCCCGTTCGCGCATGCGCGTCCGGCGTTGATCGCCCAGCCAGCGGGCCCAGGCCATGCCTCCGACCGGGACAGGCCCCGGATGATCGGCCGCATCGGCATCCAGGGCGGAGAGGCCGGTGAGCCGGGCTCCCGCCAGTTCTGCGATGTCCAAAGCAGTTGCGGACGCCTCGGACTGAGACGGCCCGCCAACCAGCCAGGCCGTCAAGGCACGCAGCTGCGTCCGTCCCGGACTGAGCGGAACGGTGGCGTAGTTCCTGTTTTCGGCTGCACTCATGATGTTTCCTTCCTGTGCGGTCGAATTTCCGAGGGTTGGCGCGGGATCACGATGGGGACGGACCACGCGGCCGGGACTGATATCGAAGACATTGCGGGGAAGAACGCCGCGCAGGGCGTCCGTGAGCGTGCTCGGCGCGATGGGGCCGCCGGAGATGTAGGCTGCTCGGCCGAGGGCATGAGAGGCAATCGGCGAGGTCGCGAGCAGGAAGGCCATGCCGGCCAATCCGGTCAGGATCGCGCCCGCGCTGCCGATCGAAAGCCCGATGCCGAGCATCAGGAGACCGGACCCCAGCACGCCGGCCTTTGTCGCGGCATGCATGCGCGTGAAGGGATCCGGCAGGCGCAGCAGACCCAAGGCGGCAATCGCGACGATCCCGGCACCGAGAAGGATCGCACCACCGGCAAGGATGGCAAGGACCGTGCTCATTCCGCAGGCTCCCGCCCCGCGCTCACGCGTTCGAGAAGGGCGCTGAAGGCCACGGCCGTGAGGAAGCCGAAGAGCGCGATCCCGAAGGCGACATCGAGAAAGGCCTGAGACCCGGTCACGCCCGCCACGAGCGCCGCGATGCAGATGCCCAGAAGCCCGAGCATGTCGGTGGCAATCACCCGGTCTGCGGTGGAGGGGCCGCGCAGCAGGCGCCAGCCAACCGCGAGGACGGAAAGCGAAACGAGGCCAATCGCGACCCCCTTGCAGAGCATCAGCAGCGTCATGGCAGAACCTCCCGGGCGCGGGCTTCGAGCGTCGATTTCATCGCCGTGATGGCGGCCGCATGGTCCGGGGCGTCCATCACATGAACGTAAAGCTGCGTGGCATCGGGCGAGACCTCGAGGCTCGTGGTGCCAGGGGTCAGTGTCACCATGCTGGCAAAGAGCGTGATGCCACCCTCCGAGCGGACATCGAGGGGGATGGCGAGGATCGCGGGGCGGAGCTTCTCCGGCGGGCTCAGCACGGCCTTGATCGTGGCCCAGGCGGAGAGCACGAGTTCTGCAGCAAAGGTGGTGACGACCCGGACCCAACCGAGGATGGAATGGCGCCCGGGCCGCGCTGGAACGGGATCGGTCATGGCTTGATCTCCGCAAGGCGGGGCGCATCCGGGCCGAGCACGGCCGCGATATAGGCCTGCCGATCAAGGAGGCTTTCCGCGGCCTCGATCGAGATGGCCGCGAAGGGTTCTGTCAGAAGGCCGATGGTGATGGTCAACCCGCCCAGCGCGATGATCGGCGCATAGGTCGCGAGCCGCTCGCGCGCGTTCCAGGGCAGGGGCGACGGCCCATCCTCCGGCAGAGCCTTCCAGAAGGCCTCGTTCCAGATCTTGATCATCGAGTAGAGCGTGAGAACGCCCACCGCGAGCGCGATTCCGGCGAGCCAGTAGGCTTCCGCCTCAAGGCCCGAGCGGATGACAACCAGCTTGCCCCAGAAGCCGGAGAGCGGCGGAATGCCCGCCAGCGAAAGGGCCGGAATGAGGAACATCACCCCCAGCAGCGGCTTGATCGCCCAGAGACCGCCAATCCGTTTCAGGGCGAATGACCCGGTTTCCTGCCGGATCGCCCCGGCCAGCAGGAACAGGTTCGCCTTCACGATGATGTGGTGGACGATGTAGAGAATGCTGCCGGCGATCGCGAGTGGCGTCATCAGCGCAACGCCCACCAGCATGTAGCCGATCTGGCTGATGATGTGGAACGACAGGATCTTCCGGATGTCGTAGTGCATGGCGGCACCCAGCACCCCGGTGACCATCGTGGCGACAGCGACCGCGAGGAAGACGGGGCCGAAGAACCCCGCTTCATGCGCGAAGACCAGCGTGAAGACCCGGATGATCGCGTAGACGCCGACCTTGGTCAGCAAGGCCGCGAAGATGGCCGCCACCGGCATCGAGGCGGTGTGATAGGCAGCAGGCAGCCAGTTGAAGAGCGGAAACAGGGCCGCCTTCGCGCCGAACGCGACCAGAAGCAGCATGCCCACCGCCGCCAGCGCACCCTGGTTCTCGACTTTTGGCGCGATGCGGGCGAGATCCGCGAAGTTCAGCGTCCCCGTCAGGCCGTAGAGCAGGCCTACAGCGAGCAGGAACATCGTAGTGCCGATCAGGTTCAGCACCACGTAGCGGATGCCGCCATCCAGTTGCTCGCGCGTGCGCTCCAGCACGAGCAGGCCAAAGGAGGCGATCAGCATCACTTCGAACCAGACATAGAGGTTGAAGATATCGCCGGTCGAAAAAGAGCCGCAGACACCGAGGATGAGGCTGTGAAAGAGCGGCTGGAACCCGGCGCGGTCGCGCTCGATCGAGGCCGGCCCCAACGCATAGATCGAAACGGCCAATGCCATCAGGCCGGTGATCACCAGCATGATCGCAGAGAACAGGTCGATCACGATGCTGATCCCGAAAGGTGCGGCCCAGTTGCCCATCTGGGTCACCAGAATTGCGCCATCGGATGTGCGGGCGAGCAGCATGAGCGCAGCGCCAAGCAAGGCCGCCGAAGCAGCGAGCCCGATCGGCCGTTGCACTTCCGGGCGGTGCCAGAACAGGGCCGTGAGGGCTGCCGCCAGAAGCGGGATCAGGATCGGGGCCACAAGCAGCAGGGCCATCACGCAGCCTCCTGTTTCTGCCGGAAGGCCGGCGCGAGGGGCTCGGGTTGCGGTTCCACCGGACGCGGCTCGGCCTCGTCGACCTCCTCGATCGAGATCGTCGCGAAGGCACCATAGGCCTTCACCACCAGCATCAGCGCGAAAGCCGTGAGCCCGAAACCGATCACGATGGCGGTAAGGATCAGCGCCTGCGGCAGCGGATTCGCCGCCTCGGCCGACAGAATCCGCGCCCCGGGCTCGACCAGCGGTGGCATCATGGACCCCACGCGCCCAGCCGCGAAGATCGCGAGATTGGTGGCCGTTCCAAGCAGCACGAAGCCGATCAGCACGCGCGGCAGGTCTCGCGCCAGGAACATGTAGATCGAAGCCGCCGTAAGCGTGCCGACCATCACGATGAAGACCGTGCTCATCACGCGCTCTCCCCGCTTTTGTCGAGTTCCACAAGCGCGAGAAAAAGCGCACTCACCGTGCCGATCACGGTGAAATAGACGCCGACATCGAAGACCAGAGCCGTGCTCAACGGCAGGGTCACGCCCACATTCGGGAACCACCAGAGATGCGTGAGATAGGCCTGGCCGGGCGCGAGCAGCGCCGGAAGGCCGCTCGCAAGGGCCACCAGAACGCCGATCGCACACCAGCTCACCGGCGAAAGCCGCAACACGCGTCGTGCCGCGTCCGGGCCGCGTGCAATCGAGAAGAACAGGATGCCGCCCGCGGCCAGCAGACCTCCAATGAAGCCGCCGCCGGGATCGTTGTGGCCACGCACCAGCACATAGAGCGAGACGAAGATCGGCAACCAGAGCAGCAGCGGCGCGGATGTCCTGAGGATCAGGGGAGGGTTCATCGGGAGCCCTCGGCCTTCGCAAGGTTCGGGGATTGGGACGCCTTTTCGGGCGTTTCGGGTGTCCGCCGGAGCAGGGCCACGACAGCGAAGGCGGCAACCGCCAGCACCGTGATCTCGCCGAGGGTGTCAAGCGCGCGGAAATCCACGAGAATGACATTCACCACATTCCGGCCATGGGCAGAGGGGACGCTCTCGGCCCCGAACCAGAGCGAGAGGCGCGGGTCGAAGGGGCTCGCGAGCACCGCGGCCAGCATCAGCGCAACAGCCAATCCGCCCCCAAGCGCAACGGCAAGATCGACGCTCTTCTCGCGGCCCGTCCGAAGGTCGCGACGCCGCAGCGGCAGGCGCATCAAGGCCGTTGCAAGGATCACGACCAGCAGCGTCTCCACCGCGAACTGCGTGAAGGCGACGTCCGGCGCGCCGAAGGACAGGAAGATCAGCGCGGTCGCAAAGCCGACCAGCCCCATGGCCAGGACCGCCTGAATGGAGGTCCGCGCCACCATGACTGCAATCGCCCCCACGACGATCAACAAGGCAATGCCCAGACGCGGATCGACGAGGACGTCCAGCCGTGGCCAGGCAAATCCACCCCGGATGATCAAAGTCCCGATGCATGCGGTTGTGATGACAAGAAACAGGGTCCGGATATAACCGCGCAGCGAGCCGTGCTGGATGGTGGTTGTGACCGTCTCCGCTCCCGCCATCACCTGCGCAAGCAGCCGCTCGTAGCCCGCCGAGGGACCATAACGGTCCATGGCCTCGAGGCCTCTCAGGCGCGGCACAATCCGCCCCCAGGCCAGATAGAACAGCACGCCGAGGGCCATGGTCGCCGCGCTCAAAGCCAGCACCAGATTGAAGCCATGCCAGAGCTTCAGCGTGACTTCCGCGGGGCGACCGAGGACAACCGTGACGGCGGGATCAATCAGCGCGTTCCCGAAGGCGGTCGGCAGGCCACCCGCGACCAGCCCGAAGATGGCCAGCAGGATCGGACCAGCCAGCATCGCCTTTGGCGGGTCATGCGGCGCTTGGGTGAAACCGCGTGCTTCGCCGAAGAAAAGCCGCCAGGAGAGCACGCCCGCAATCGCCACGGTTGCGGCGTTCACGAGGAAGCTCCCCAGGATCAGGAACGCGGCGGTCTGGCCCAGTTCCAGCTTGGCTTCATAGATCAGTTCCTTCGCAACAAAGCCCACGAACGGCGGCAGCCCGGCCATGGAAAAGGCCGCGAGGCACGCAGCCAGCGTCGTGAGCGGCATCGACCGACGCAGGCCGCCCAGCGAAGCGGCGTCCCGCGTTCCCGTCTCGTGGTCGATGATGCCCGCGACCATGAAGAGCGCCGCCTTGTAGAAGGCATGGACCACGAGGAAGGTCATCGCCGCGGTGATCGAGAGCGCCGGCGCGATGCCGATCAGCATCGTGAGTGTGCCCAGGGCTGTCACGGTCGTGTAGGCCAGCACGCGCTTGAGGTCGGTTTCGCGGAACGCCAGAACGGCGCCGGTGACCGCTGTCGCAACCCCGAAGAACGTCAGAATTCCCTGCCAGAGCACCTCGTTCTGGTAGAGCGGGTTCAGCCGGGCGAGGAGGTAGATCCCGAGCTTCACCATCGTGGCGGAATGGAGATAGGCGCTGACGGGCGTCGGCGCGGCCATCGCGTTCGGCAGCCAGAAATGGAACGGAACCTGCGCCGATTTCGTGAAGCAGCCGAGGATGATCAGCAGCATCGCCGGTGTTGCGGCCGCATGCGCCAGCACCGCTTCGCGCGCCGAGAGGATTCCCGAGAGGCTGGTCGTGCCGGCCGCAATCGAAACGAGGATAAGCCCCGCAAGCAGGGCAAGCCCGCCGCTGCCTGTCACGAGAAGCGCCTGCAACGCCGCTTTCCGGGCCTTCAGGCTCTCATGCTTGTAGCCCACGAGGAAGAACGAGGCGAGGCTGGTCAATTCCCAGAACACGAAGAGCAGAATGACGTCATCGGCCGTCACCGCGCCGAGCATCGCGGTCATGAAGACGAGGAGGAAGACCACGAGACGCTTTTGACGCGGATCATCCGACAGATAGCCATGCGCATAAATGAAGATGAGCGCGCCGATGCCGGAGATGAGCAGGGCGAAGATCAGGCTCAGTCCATCGAGCCGGAGTCCGCCGACAATCCCGAGACTCGTTGATCCCCAGAACGCCGCGAAGAGGCTGCCTCCGGCCGAAATCACCGGCAACATCGGCAGGTAAAGCGCAAGACCTATGAGAGCGGCCACGCTCGCGGCCATAGCGGGCCGACGGATCGGGAGAAGCGCCAGAAGGATCGCACCGGCCACACCGATCATCAGCGGCCCGATCAGGGCAAGGGTTGTCAGGCCAGGCATGGCATGCCCCCTGCTGTCTTCCCCGCTGCCCATGTTTCGGATCGGCTCTTGTTCAAGGCATGGCTCCACTGTGTGGAACGCATCCTTTCCAAGCCGCGTGCCAAGAAAAATTTCTTTTTATATCAATATTTTAATTGATTTTCGGCTGCGGTTTCGTTCACGATGCCGAACGTTCGGGCGAAAAAAGCGTTCACAGCGGTGAACACCGGACATTCGGTTCTTTTGAGCGAAGGCATCCTTTTTTGTCGCGCATCGACTCCATGCGGTGGCCGGATCGACAGGAAGCCGAAGCTCCGAATCACCGGCGAAGCCTTGCGCAATGCCCTTGCCGGTATTCCGCCCGAGAACGAGATCAGGCTCATGGCCTATGGTCATCGGGAAAAGGGCAATTGTTCCGATCTCGACATGGTTGCTCCGCCGGGCAAAGCGAAGGCGCGCAGGTGGCATCCGATTTTATGGGTCCTGACCTTGGGCCGTGGCCGCATCCCTGCATAGCCAGATGCGAACGGACGCGAACTGCACGGCGGCGAGGAAGTTTTCGGCGGTTTTCGCGAAGCGGGTGGCGATGCGGCGGAAACCGGACCGGAGGGTGCGCGGCAGAAAGCGGTGTATGCCAGAAGGATCAGGACAATCACCCGCCATTATGCCGTGATGGCCGGAGCGCGGAGAAGGCCTGCGACAGGCCAGCCCTTGACATGAATCAAAGATTCCCCATTTTTCAGAAAAATCCGAAATTTCAGGATCTGGCCCATGACTCTCCCTCCGCTCTGCGAAGCCTTCGTCCTTCATTTCGGCGAGATGGGCAGCCGTTGGGGCATCAACCGCACGGTGGGTCAAATCTATGCGGTGCTCTTCATCGCCGAGCGGCCGCTCTGCGCCGATGATATCGTGGAGCGCCTCGGCATCTCTCGCTCCAACGTCTCCATGGGCATCAAGGAATTGCAGAGCTGGAACCTGCTGCGGCAGCGTTCCATCCCGGGTGACCGGCGCGAATTCTTCCATACGCCCGAGGATATCTACGCCATCGTCCGCACGCTGGTGGATGAGCGAAAGAAGCGCGAGATCGACCCGACCCTCTCCGTTCTGCGCGAATTGCTGATGCGCTCGCCCGAAAGCGAAAGCGAGCGGCACGCGCAGGCGCGCATCCGCGAGATGCATGAACTCATCGAGCTTCTCACGAGTTGGTACGCCGATGTGCAGAAGCTTGAAACCGAGCGGCTCGTCCAGCTCCTGAGCCTCGGTTCGAAGATCGTGAAGGTGCTCGACATGAAGGACCGGCTCTTCGCGCTGCCCGGCGGCAAGCGCAACCCCGCCGGCAAGGAAGGCTGACATCCATGGAACCGAATTCTCTGGACCCGATCCTGCTCGCCCGCATCCAGTTCGGCGCGAATATCTCCTTTCACATCCTCTTCCCCACCATCACCATCGCGCTGGGTTGGGTGCTGCTTTTCATCAAGCTGCGCTTCAACGCGACGAGGGACGAAGCGTGGATGAACGCCTATCGCTTCCTCGTGAAGGTCTTCGCGCTGTCATTCGCGCTGGGCGTGGTCTCGGGCATCACCATGAGCTTCCAGTTCGGCACGAACTGGCCGGGCTTCATGGAGCGCGTGGGCAATATCGCCGGCCCGCTTCTGGCCTACGAGGTTCTGACGGCCTTCTTCCTGGAGGCGACCTTCCTCGGCATCATGCTCTTCGGCTTCAGCCGCGTGCCGAACTGGGTGCACACCATGGCGACCTTCCTCGTCGCGTTCGGCACCACGATGTCCGCCTTCTGGATTCTCGTGCTGAATTCGTGGATGCACACGCCCGCGGGGTTCGAACTGCGCAATGGCGTGGCGCATGCCACGGATTGGTGGGCGATCGTCTTCAACCCCTCGATGCCCTATCGCCTCGCGCATATGCTGCTGGCTTCGGGCCTCACCTGCGCCTTCCTCATTGCGGGTCTCTCGGCCTGGCGCTGGCTGCGCGGCGATCAGGGGCGCGATGTCGCTGCCGCCCTTCGCCTCGGCGTGACGCTCGGCGCGGTGCTGATCCCGGTGCAGATTCTCGTGGGCGATCTCCACGGCCTCAACACGCTCGAACATCAGCCCGCCAAGGTGGCGGCGATGGAGGGCAACTGGGAGACGCGTGGAAATGTGCCGCTCGTGCTCTTCGCCATCCCCAACGAGCGAGAGCGGCGCAACGATTACGCGATCGAGATTCCCAATGGCGCGAGCCTGATTCTGAAACATGATCCGGCAGGCATCGTGCCGGGCCTGAACGAGTTTGAAGGCAAGCATCCGCCTGTGGCGCCGGTCTTCTATGCCTTCCGCGTGATGGTCGGCGTGGGGCTTGCCATGCTCGCGATCAGCTGGGTAGGCAGCTACTTCCTCTGGCGACGCGGGAACCTGCCCCGGCTTCTGGCCTATGGCTTCGTGGCGATGACCTTCTCCGGCTGGATCGCCACGCTTGCCGGCTGGTATGTGACCGAGATCGGGCGTCAGCCCTGGCTGGTGACAGGCGTGCTCACCACCGCGCAGGCCGCGTCCGCCGTGCCCGCCGGCATGATCGGAACCACGCTCGCGATGTATCTCGCGATCTATGGGGTGCTGCTCATCGCCTATATCTCGGTATTGTTCCACCTTGCGAAGAAGGGCGGGAACCCGACGCCGGCACCCATGGCCGGGCCCACCCGCCTGCAACCGGCGGAGTGACGTCCATGACGCTCATCACCGCTCACCTTCCGCTGATCTTTGCCGGCTTGATGGCGGTGTCGATCCTGGCCTACGTGATCCTCGATGGTTACGATCTCGGCGTCGGCATGCTGATGGCGCGGGGCAACCGCGCCGAGCGCGACCGGATGATCGCGACCATCGGCCCGTTCTGGGATGCGAACGAAACGTGGCTGGTGCTGGGCATCGGCCTGCTGCTCGTGGCCTTCCCCGCCGCGCATGGGCTCATCCTCACGGAACTCTACCTTCCCGTGGCGCTGATGCTGCTGGGGCTGACCTTGCGAGGCGTGGCCTTC
>JADCCH010000180.1 GCA_020252865.1 Methylobacterium sp. | reverse complement strand
TCACGATCACCCCGTCATCCACGCCGCTGACCGAGAATTCCTCCCGTGTCGCGGGCGAGTTGTTCACCACGGTCAGGCCACGGAACGGCGAGGCAGCGGCAACCGTCAGCGGTTGGCGCGGGGGCACTTCCGGTGCGCCCTTCAGCGCCACCGTCACCTCCTGCGTCTTGCCCGCGCGCAGGATCACCATCTTCACCGTGCCGCCCACGGGCTTCGTCGCGAAGCGGAAGCCGAAGCCATCGGGATCGTCGATGGCATGGCCATCGACCTGGGTGATGACATCCAGGCGACGCAGGCCCGCCGCCTCGGCCGGGCTACCGGGCACGAGATTCGCAACGAGCGCGCCGACGGGGCGCGAGAGCGCCAACGTTTCCGCCAGTTCCGGCGTCACCGGCTGCAGCGACGCGCCGAACCAGGGCCGGCGCACCACGCCGCCGCCCTCGCGTGCGCTGGCCAGAACGCCCACCACCATATTGGCGGGAATCGCAAATCCAATGCCGTGGCTGCCGCCCGAACGCGAGAAGATCGCCGTATTGATCCCCATCACGCGGCCCGCCATATCCACCAGCGCACCGCCGGAGTTACCGGGATTGATGGCAGCATCGGTCTGCAGGAAGAACTGGTAATCGGAAATCCCGACCTGGGTGCGCGCCACTGCCGAGATGATGCCCTGTGTCACGGTCTGTCCCACGCCAAAGGGGTTGCCGATGGCGAGCACGAGATCGCCCACCTCGAGTTCATCGGAATTGCCAAGCTCGAGGAAGGGGAAGTCCGCTCCGCCCTTCAGCTTCAGCACGGCAAGATCGGTCTTGGGGTCCCGGAGCACCAGGCTTGCCTCATATTCCCGACGATCGGCCAGCGAGACCTTGATCTCGTTCATGCCCTCGATGACATGGTTGTTGGTGACCACGAGGCCATCCCTGGCGAGGATCACGCCCGAGCCGACGGACTGACGCGCGCGCTCCGGCGCGCCGCCGAAGAAGCGCTCGAAAAACGGATCGCCCTCGAAGGGGTTGCGCGCGCGCTTGGAGCGCTGGGAGGCGTAGATGTTCACCACCGCCGGCGCGGCCTTCCTCACCACCGGCGCGAAGGACAGGCCGATCTCGGCCTTGCTCGCGGGCGGGCGGGCTTCGCTGCGGCGCAGGAAATCCAGAGGCCCCTGCGCATGGGCCTGACCCAGACCGAGGCAGACCAGGACCGGCAATGCGGGAAAAATCCGCCAACACCCTATTCTACAGTTTGTGCCCTTCATAACTTCATAACCTTGAACATGCCACGGTTGTGCCAGGGAGAGAATCTGCCGATTGCTGACACAGCTTGTTTACACCAGTTCTGCGACCTTTGAGCCAGCATCGGAAGCGGGATTGCGTCATATCGCGCAAATTCTCGAAACAGCCCGCAGGCACAACGGTCAAGCCGGCCTCAGCGGCTTCCTGCTGGTCGGCGGCGACTGGTTCGCTCAAGTACTCGAGGGAGAAGCCGCGGCCATCACAGGATTGTTTCGACGCATCCTGTTCGATCACCGGCACACGAATGTGCGGCTGGTCGAGATTCGCGCGGCCCGCGAAAGACTGTTCGGCGAATGGACGATGGGGTCAACGGCTGAACCCCTCTACAACCTGCCGCTCTCACCGATGATGAAACCGAGCCCGCCCGGCCGGCTCGATTTTCCGTTCGACCGCATCATCGCCTGCGCCATGCACGAGGCGCAGCGCCTGCGCGAAGCGAGCGCAAAGGATTGATCCGGCCGTGAAAAGGGGCCCCGAAGTCCCCTTTGTATCACTGCGCGGAAGACGCGTCAGGCCGCTTCGGCGGGAGCCTTTTCGGCGGCACGGGCCTTGTCCGCCTTGCCCTTGGCATCGACATCACGATCCACGAACTCGATCACAGCCATCGGGGCCGAGTCGCCGTAGCGGAAGCCAGCCTTCAGCACGCGGGTATAACCGCCGTTGCGCTGGGCATAACGCGGCGCGAGCACATCGAAGAGTTTCTTCACGAGTTCCGCGTCGCGCAGTTCGGCGATCGCCTGGCGGCGGGCATTGAGATCACCCTTCTTGCCGAGCGTCACGAGCTTTTCGACGACCGGGCGAAGATCCTTCGCCTTGGGCAAAGTGGTGACGATCTGCTCATGATTGATGAGAGCCTGCGCAAGATTGGCGAACATCGCCTTGCGATGGCTGGACGTGCGCGAAAAGCGACGACCGCGGAAACCGTGACGCATGGACCTTACTCCATCTCAGCCAGCCACCGTGTCAAGGAATGGCTGCGTTTCTTGTTTTTCCGCGCCGGAAAGCCGGAGCGGTTCAGGCTCAGTAATGTTCCTCGAAGCGCTTGGCGAGATCTTCGATGTTCTCCGGCGGCCAGCCCGGCACTTCCATGCCGAGATGCAGCCCCATCTGCGCAAGAACTTCCTTGATCTCGTTGAGCGATTTGCGGCCGAAATTCGGGGTGCGGAGCATCTCCGCTTCCGATTTCTGGATGAGGTCGCCGATATAGACGATGTTGTCGTTCTTCAGGCAGTTCGCCGAGCGGACCGACAGTTCGAGTTCATCGACCTTCTTCAGAAGCGCCGGGTTGAAGGCGAGATCCGGAATAGCCGGCGCGGCCTCCTGTTTCTTCGGCTCCTCGAAATTGAGGAAGATGTCGAGTTGATCCTGGAGAATGCGCGCGGAGAAAGCGAGCGCATCTTCCGGGCTCACCGAACCATCGGTCTCGATGGTCATGGTCAGCTTGTCGTAATCGAGGATCTGGCCTGAACGGGTGTTCTCGACGCGATAGGAAACCTTGCGCACCGGAGAGAACAGGCTGTCAACCGGGATCAGGCCGATCATGGCGTCTTCCGGACGATTGCGTTCGGCCGGGACATAACCCTTTCCGCTGGTGACATGGAGTTCCATGCGGATCTCGGCGCCGTCATCGAGCGTGCAGATCTCAAGTTCCGGGTTCAGGACCTGGATGTCGCCGGTCACGCCGATATCGCCGGCGGTCACGACGCCCGGACCCTGCTTGCGAAGCATGAGGCGCTTGGTGCCATCGCCGCCCATCTTGAGCGAGATGTCCTTCACGTTCAGCACGATGTCGGTCACGTCCTCGCGGACGCCGGGGATCGAGGAGAATTCGTGCAGCACACCGTCGATGTGGATCGCGGTGACGGCAGCGCCCTGAAGCGAGGACAGCAGAACGCGACGCAGCGCGTTGCCGAGCGTCATGCCGAAGCCGCGCTCGAGCGGCTCGGCCACGACGGTCGCCACACGGCCGGCATCATCGCCCGGGGAGACCTCGAGCTTCTTCGGCTTGATCAGTTCCTGCCAGTTCTTCTGGATCACGTGCAAACCTCTCGACGGATACGGAACGGCCCGCGCCGGAACGCGCGGGCGGGAGCAGTCACGCGGAACGAAATCAGACGCGGCGACGCTTGCGCGGGCGGCAGCCGTTATGCGGGATCGGGGTCACGTCGCGGATCGAGGTGACGTTGAAGCCGGCCGCCTGCAGCGCGCGAAGCGCCGACTCACGACCCGAACCCGGACCCGAGACTTCCACCTCGACGGTGCGCATTCCGTGCTCGGCCGCCTTCCGGGCGGCGTCTTCCGCCGCGACCTGGGCCGCATACGGAGTCGATTTCTTGGAACCCTTGAAGCCCATCGTCCCCGAAGTCGACCAGGCAATGGTATTGCCCTGCGCATCGGTGATGGTGATCATCGTGTTGTTGAAGGACGCGTTCACGTGAACGATGCCCGAAACGATGTTCTTGCGTTCGCGGCGGCGAACCCGGGTTGCTTCCTTGGCCATGCTATCAGCGCCTTCGTCCTGTCATAGGCCGGCGCGGGAAACGCGCCATGGCCGGAAAAGCTTACTTCTTCTTGCCGGCGATCGGCTTCGCCTTGCCCTTGCGGGTGCGGGCGTTCGTGCTCGTGCGCTGGCCGCGAACCGGCAGGCCACGACGATGGCGCAGGCCACGATA
>JADCCH010000018.1 GCA_020252865.1 Methylobacterium sp. | reverse complement strand
CGTCACGCCGCCCGATGAGACGAGGGCATCGTAACAGGGCTCAACCACGCCGAGATCACGCAACTGCTCCGCCACCAGATGCGGCAGGCGCGGGGAGTTCGTGAGCAGTGCAACCGGCTTGCCGGCACGGCGCGCCCCGGCCAGCGCCTGCTGCGCCCCCGGCGTGGCTATGACGCCATTGTGGAGCACCCCCCAGACATCGGAAATGATCGCCTCATAACGATCGAGAACGTCGGAAAGGCGATCGATGGGCTGAATGCGGGCAGACATTGGGAAGGCAGAACCTCACGGCAAGACGCGGCGTGACTTGCCCGCTAATGGCTCGCCTTCCCGGAAACAACCCCCTGGACAGGTTTCAGGCGCGGCGCGCAATTTCACGCAGGCCGCGACGCTCGGCTTTCGGCGGGGTCTCGCCCGCTTTCAGGCTCGACCCGGACTGCGCCGTTGCGGAAACGCCATCATCCAGTGCTTCGGGGCGAACCGCCTGCGGCGGCGCGAAGACGTGACCCTGGGCATAGCCAATGTTGAAATCGATGAGTTCGGCGACGGTCGCCTCGTCATTCACGCCCTCGATGAGCAGCGAAATCTGGCGACGACCGAGAAGAGCGGCAAGATCAGCCGCAGCCACTTCGAGGGCCTGCTCCTCGCTCTGGCTTGCAGCGAGCAGACGCGCTGCATCCATGCGCATCCAGCGGACATTCGATTGCTGCAGCCGCGGCAGCTCGAGGTTGAAATCCGACACGTCCCGCACCATAAAACGGAAGCCCATCTCGGAAAGCTGGCGCAGCGCTTCGTTCTCCACCGCGATCGCCTTCTTGAAAAAGCGCTGAGGCAGCGAAAGCACGATACGGCGCGGCGCGTTCGGCGCGTCGGCGACAAGCGCGCGTAATTCATCGAAGGCCGGATCGCTGAGAAGATAGCGCTGCGAAATATCCGCGACGAGGGTCACGTCGCGCTGGCGCTGCTGGAACATCCGGGCAAGGCGCATGGCCTGAACCATTAGCTTGCGATCAAACGCCAGCTGGTGGCCGACATGCTCGACCGCGGCGCGGATCTCGCTCGTGGAGATGCGCGGGTCGCAGCCATCCGGGCGCAGGCTCACCTCATAGGCGCGGGTCTTGCGCTGGGGCAGGCTCACGATGCGCTGGAGGTAGAGCTCTAAGCGGTCGGCCGCGATGGCTGCCGCAACAAGCTGACGCACGGCGCGCGGTGGCTCGCCGAAGGTTGCCAGGTTCGGAACGCCCGGAATCTCGCGCAGGCCACCCGAGGAAGAGCTCGATCCCGGCTCGATCTTGTCATCACGCCGCGGGTTGTGAGAGGCCAGAGCCGAGACACCAGAGGCGGCCGGAATGGACCAGGCCGAAGCCGCGGGGCGCGGCGTGGCTCCGTCGCGCCGAAGGGCAGCAAGCTCGCCTTCCACCTGTTCGGTCCGGCGATCGAGTTCGGCCATCTCATCGGCGATGTCGCACACGATTTCACTGAGAGCAGCCCATTCGGAGGAGCGATCAGGCGCGGCCGCGGTCTCATGTTGCACAACCGCATCGCGCATCTCACGCGTCATGCGGGCGAGCATCGCGGCCTGTTGCCGCGTGGTTTCGAGATGATCGCGCAGAAGCGCGAGCTCCTCCTGCATGAAAACGCCGCTGAAGCGCAGCGCGAAGGCACACGCGACCACCGCCACGGCGAGAGCCGCCACCACGAGCGCCAGCAGATCGTACCGCTGCGCGACAAACGTCAGACCGGCAGCTGCAACCGCGACCGTCATGACCTTCAGGAGAGACCGGAATTCCATCGGAGAGCGCGCGCCCCAGCACAGCGAATCACTTGTTATGAACCTATTGATTCACAACGGCGCTGGCGAGTGCCCAATCGACAAACAGGCTGTGGAAAGTGCGCCCGGGTCAAAAAAATTCCGAGGCCGATCTTTTGGAACAGGGACGGCTCGCGATACGAAAGGGATTGTTGCGCCAAAAGGGGGGATCTGATCATGCCGAGAGTTATCAATCCGCGCGGCATCGCGCCTCCGGGGTCGCGCTACGCGCACGGCGTGGTGCATTCGGCCCGCGCCCGCCGGCTGGTGATCTCCGGGCAGGTCGGCCAGCGGCTCGACGGGTCCGTGCCGGATGATCTGGCCGAGCAGATGGAGGCCGCGTGGGACAACCTCACCGCCATTCTCGCCGAAGCCGGAATGAGCATCCCGGATCTCGTGAAGATCAGCGCCTTCTCCACGGTTCCGGGCTCCGTGGCAATGTATCGCACCATCCGCGACCGGCGGCTGGGCGGGCATCTCTGCGCCGCGACCTACCTGGAGGTGGCCGGCCTCGCAACGCCCCGTTTCCTGTTTGAAATCGAGGCGGAAGCGGTTTGCGAAGAGCCTGACCAGGCTTTTCTCGAGCTTCCACAATCGGACGAGGAATTCGCGCTGCCACCGGCGCTTCAGCCCGGCGCCCGGGCCGATCGGTGATTTACACGCCAAAAGGCGCCCAGCCCCGCGAGAAATTGCAGCGTCATGGCCCTCAAGCGGGGTTGTTTCGCGCGCGCGGCGGCGTATCCTTACTCCCCATAAAGCCTGATGGGGGAGAAAAATTCCATGTCGAAATCCAGCGCCGCGACGCCGATCACCACCTTCTCCCAGCCGAACGACCTCGAGGCGTTCTGGATGCCCTTCACCGCCGAGCGCGCGTTCAAGAAGAATCCGCGTATCGTCTCCCGCTCGAAGGACATGCATTATTTCACCTATGACGGCCGCGCGATCATGGATACGACCGCCGGCCTCTGGTGCTGCAATGCCGGCCATAACCGCGACCCCATCGTCGATGCCATCAAGGCGCAGGCGGAAACGCTGGATTACTCCCCGCCCTTCCAGTTCGCGCATCCGCTCGGTTTCCAGCTGGCCTCGCGCATCGCGCAGATGGCGCCGGGCGATCTTGATCACGTCTTCTTCGTCAATTCCGGCTCGGAAGCGGTCGATACCGCACTGAAGATGGCCATCGGCTATTTCCAGGCGAAGGGCGAGGGCAATCGCTGCCGCCTGATCGGCCGCGAGCGCGGCTATCACGGCATCGGCTTTGGCGGCATCTCGGTCGGCGGCATGGTCGCGAACCGCAAGGCTTTCGCGACGCAACTCCTGCCGCATGTCGATCACCTGCCTCACACCTATAATCGCGCCGAGCAGGCCTTCACCAAGGGCGAGCCGGAATGGGGCGCGCATCTCGCGGATGATCTGGAGCGCATCGTCGCCCTGCATGATGCCTCGACCATCGCCGCGGTCATTGTCGAGCCGATGGCGGGTTCGACCGGCGTTCTCCCCACGCCGAAGGGCTATTTGAAGCGCCTGCGCGACATCTGTGACAAATACGGCATCCTCCTGATCTTCGACGAGGTGATCTGCGGCTTTGGACGCTTGGGCACCTCCTTCGCGGCCGAGCGCTATGGCGTCGTGCCGGACATGATCACCTTTGCGAAGGGCATCACCTCCGGCACGGTGCCGATGGGCGGCGTGATCGCGAGGAAGCATATCCACGACGCCTATATGAAGGGCCCGGAGCATATGGTGGAGTTCTTCCACGGCTATACCTACTCGGCGCATCCGCTGGCCTGCGCGGCGGCGATGGCGACGCTCGACGTCTATCGCGACGAGGATCTCTTCGAACGCGCGAAGAAGCTCGAGCCGATCTGGGCCGATGCGATCCACTCGCTGAAGGGCCTGCCGAACGTGCTCGATATCCGCACCGTGGGCCTCACGGCGGCGATCGACCTCGCCTCCATGCCCGATGCGTTCGGCAAGCGCGCCTATACGGCGATGCATCGCGGTTTCGAGGATTACGGCTTCATGGTGCGCAATACCGGCGAGACGCTGGCGCTCACCCCGCCGCTGATCATCTCGGAAGCGCAGATCGACGAAACCGTGGACAAGCTCGGCAAGCTCATCCGCGCCGTGGCGTGAGATGAGGGCGACCAGCGCCGCAATCGGGGCTTTGCTCCGGTTGCAGAATTCCCAAGGGCAGGAATCGCCTATAGTATGCGGGTTATGAATCGCCCGGATTGCTTGCAGCAGGCCTTCAACCGTTTCGGCGTCACCATCAGTGCCGCCGAGATCGCTGGCGTTTCCCAGCATGCGGCACATGAGGCGATCCTGGTGTTGCTCGCCAATCGCGAGATCGCCGCGCGCTTCGATGCCGCGCATGGCCACCCGCCGGAAGAGGCGGATCTTGAAGCCTTGCTCGAAGTTTACGAGGCGGCCGCGCGGAAGGCGTGACAAGCGGCGCGCACGGGGCTAAAGCCCCGCTTCATGAGCACCGAAACGCCGAAACCCGCCCGCACCGAAGCCCGCCGCCCGCGCGGCCTGCCCGATCGTTCGCCCGCCGATATCCGCGCGACGAACGAGATGATGCGGGTCATCCAGCGCGTCTATGAGCTTTACGGCTTCGAGCCGGTGGAAACGCCCTTCCTCGAATATACCGATGCGCTCGGAAAATTCCTGCCCGATCAGGATCGGCCCAATGCCGGTGTCTTCTCGCTCCGGGATGACGACGAGCAATGGATGTCCTTACGCTACGATCTCACCGCGCCGCTCGCCCGCTATTGCGCGGAAAACTGGCAGAACCTGCCGAAGCCCTATCGCAGCTATCGCAGCGGCTGGGTGTTCCGCAACGAGAAGCCCGGCCCCGGCCGCTTCCGCCAGTTCATGCAATTCGATGCGGATACGATTGCGACCGATCCGAAGTCTGTGGCCGCCGATGCCGAGATCTGCATGATGGCGGCGGATACGCTGGAAGCCCTCGGCATTCCGCGCGGCCAATATGTCATCAAGGTCAACAACCGGAAGATCCTCGATGGCGTGATGGAGGCGATTGGTCTCGGCGGCGAGGAGAATGCCGCGCGCCGGCTCATCGTGCTGCGGGCGATTGATAAGCTGGATAAGTTTGGCCCTCTTGGGGTTAGTCTACTGCTTGGCTCGGGGCGAAAAGATGAAAGTGGTGACTTCACCAAGGGAGCCGAATTGGACGACCTCCAAATTCAAGTTATCCTTACTGCAATACTCAACGAGCCGGGTACATTTGCAAGCACCGAAGCAGAGCAAATGATCCTTAATGAGTGGAGCACGCAAGTTAAGTCGCACCCGATTGTTGCAGACGGTTTTGCTGAACTGGATCAGATTTATGAATTAATTCGCGCGGCCGGCTACGGCCCGGACCGCATCCGTATCGATCCCAGTGTCGTCCGCGGCCTTGAATACTATACCGGCCCCGTCTTCGAGGCTGAACTCCTGTTCGAGGTGAAGGACGAGGAGGGCCGCCCCATCCGCTTCGGCTCGGTGGGCGGCGGCGGGCGCTATGATGGCCTTGTCTCGCGTTTCCTCGATGAACCTGTGCCCGCGACCGGCTTTTCCATCGGCGTTTCGCGCCTGCGCGCGGCGCTCGACAAGCTCGCGGAAATGCGTGGTGAGAAGACCGGCGAGGTCGAAGGCCCGGTCATCGTGCTCGCGATGGACAAGACCCCCGAAGCCATGGCGAGCTACCAGCAGATCGTGGCAAGCCTTCGCGCGGCGGGCATCCCCTCGGAGATTTATCTCGGTTCCGCCGGCATGAAGGCGCAATTGAAATATGCGGATCGCCGCAAGGCCCGCGTGGCGCTGATCCAGGGCTCCAACGAGCGCGACAAGGGCGAGGTGCTTCTGAAAGACCTCATTCTCGGCGCGACGCTGACCGACATCAAGGATCGCGCCGAATACCTCGCCAAGCAGGCCAAGGCGCAATTTACCGTGCCGGTTTCCGAGGTTGTCGCGAAGGTGCGCGAGGTTCTCGCGCGTCACAGGTAAGGCGAAACTGTCATTCCCGACGGTCCACAGGACCGGGCGGGAATCCACGGCTTTTGCGCAACAATGTGGCTTCCCGCTCGCGGCTTGCGCCGCGTCGGGAATGACACGAACACATCTAAACGATTCATCCCGTTTCGAACTTGTCGTCGCCTTGTCGCGCGCGCGCTGGTAGAAGCGGGTCGAAATTCGAGGTTTTGGGGATGGGGATGGACCAGCGGCGAAACTCGGGAACGGCGCGCCTCGCGCGGGGCGTTTTGGCTGAAAACAGCGTGAATGCGCTGGGCGCGCGCCTTCTCGCGCGCTTTGCCCGTGTGGGCTTTGCGGCTTCGGATGTGCCGGTGCTCCAGCCCGCCGAACCGTTTCTCGAACTCTCGGGCGAGGATATCCGCCGCCGCCTGTTCGTCACCTCCGATGACGAGGGTGAGGAATTGTGCCTCAGGCCGGAATTCACCATTCCCGCCGCTCTGGCCTATCTGAAATCCGGCATCGTGGGCCGGCGGGCCGATCTCGCGTTCCTCGGCCCGGTTTTTCGCCAGCGCCCCGGCGAGAATGCCGAATTCTGGCAGTTCAGCGCCGAATCCCTCGGGCGGACGGATCGCGAGGCGGCGGATGCCGATCTGCTCGCGGAAGTGCATGGCGCGGTGACGGATGAAATCGGCGCGGAGGGTCTGACCCTTCGCGTGGGCGATCTTGCGCTGTTCGCACGCCTCATCGAGACGTTGAACCTCTCGCCCGTTCTCGCGCGCCGCCTCAGCCTGGCGCTCGGCGAGGGGCGGATCGAGGCGTTGCTCGAGGCCCCGCTCGCCGGTGGAAGGCCTGAGGCCAGGGGTCTTGCACGCTATTCCGGCGTGCTGGATGCGCTGAAGGATGCCGACCCCGGGGAGGCCAAGGCCTTCGTGAAGGACCTGCTCTCGCTCGCCGGCATCTCGGCCGTGGGCGGGCGTTCGGCGGAGGATATCGCGAGCCGCTTCCTTGATCGCGCACGCGAGGATTCGCAGGCGCTGGGCGAGGAACCGAAAGCGATCCTGAGGCGCTTCCTTTCGATTTCCGGCGAGCCCGATCATGTCTCGCGCGCGGTGCGCGCATTGGCGGAGGAGGCGGGGCTCGACCTCTCCGCCGCACTCGAACGCTTCGAACTGCGCACGGGCTTCATCGAAGCGCGAGGCTTCACGCTTTCCACGCTGCAGGCTTCGGCCGGTTTTGCGCGCAATCTCGATTATTATTCCGGCTTCGTCTTCGAGCTGCGCCGGGCTGGCACGGATCGTCCGGTGGCGGCCGGCGGGCGTTATGACCGGCTCTTCGAGCGGCTTGGCCACGAGGTGCCGGCCATCGGCGCGGCCATCTGGCTCGAACGCCTTGCGGGAGATGCGCCATGAGCAATCCGCTGATCATCGGCCTGCCCTCCAAGGGCCGGCTGCAGGAAAATGCCTTCGCCTTCTTCGCGAAGGCCGGCCTGAATGTGAGCCAGGCACGCGGCGCGCGTGATTATCGCGGAGCGATTTCCGGTCTCGACGGCGTGGAGATCGCCTTTCTTTCGGCCAGCGAGATCGTCGCGGAACTGGCGCGCGGCTCGGTGCATTTCGGCCTGACGGGCGCGGATCTCATCGAGGAGGCGCTGCCCGATCCCACGGCGAAGGTGGAGATGCTGGTGCCACTCGGCTTCGGCTTCGCGAATGTCGTCGTTGCGGTTCCGCAGGCCTGGATCGATGTGCATGCCATGGCCGATATCGAGGATGTCGCAGCCGGTTTCCGCCACGACAAGGGCCGGCGCCTTCGCGTGGCGACGAAATACATCAATCTCACCCGGCGCTTCTTCAAGCGGCATGGAATCGCGGATTACCGGATCGTCGAAAGCCTGGGTGCCACGGAGGGCGCGCCTGCGGCTGGCACGGCGGATTGCATCGTGGACATCACCACCACAGGCTCCACGCTCGCTGCGAATGCGCTGAAGGTTCTCGATGATGGCATCATGCTGAAATCCGAGGCCTGGCTGGTCGCGAGCCGCGTCGCGAACTGGAATGCCGGTCATCGCGAGGCGGCGCGTCAGCTTCTCGCGCGGATCCATGCGGAAAAGGAAGCCTCAACGCGGCGCGAACTCCGCGCCTTCCTGGAAGGTGGCGTGCCGGAGGCTCTGACGCGCGAAATCACCGAACTCGGCGGCGAAATCCTGCTCGAAGGCGGCGTGGGCATCGTGAGCCTGCTGGTTCCCAATGGCCATGTGCCCCATCTCGCGGACAGGCTGGTGGCGGCGGGTGCGCGGCGCGTGCTCGTTGCCTCGCCGGAATATGCCTTCAGCCCGGAAAATCCGCTCTTTGACCGGCTCTCCGCGGCGCTTCCTCCGCAAGCCGCGAACGACGCGGCATAAAGAACAAAAGCCGCGAACGACGAGGCAAGAAGCAAGCCGAAAAAGGAAGAGGCCGCCAGGGGGATTGGCGGCCTCAAACTGGTTGGCGAATCGGGGGAATGTTTCGCGACAACCTGCGGCTCGTCACCGCTTCTCTCTTTACGTGCAGCCCCTCGGCTGGATCACAGGCCCCGGATGATATTTCAGGCCGGCTGCGGCTGAACCTCGCGCGGTATGAAAAGCCCGTCCTCCTGCTTCTGAAGATCGATGCGTCGATCGTGGATCGCGATGAGGCTGGAACGGTGGCCGATCGAGACGAGGGTGGTCTGCGGCAGGGCATCGTGCAGTGCCTTATAAACGGCTGCTTCCAGCCCTTCATCAAGGGCCGAGGTCGCCTCGTCCAGGAAAAGCCAGCCCGGCCGGGCAAGAATGGCGCGCGCGACCGCGAGCCGCTGCTGCTCACCGCCGGAAAGAACCTGCGACCAGTTCGTGGCCTCGTCGAGCCGGCCCAGCAGATGCGTGAGATGCACGCGCGTCAGGGCGTCGCGGATGGCGTCATCGCTGAAGCTGCCATTCGTAGCCGGGTAGCTCACCGCCTCGCGCAGCGAGCCGATGGGGATATAGGGGCGCTGGGGCAGCAGCATGATCGCGCCTTCGGACGGCAGATCGATCCGCCCCTCGCCGAACGGCCAGATGCCCGCAATCGCGCGGAAGAGCGTCGATTTGCCGGAGCCGGAGGGGCCGGTGAGCAGCGTCCGCTCGCCCGCGCGGATGGTGAGATCATTCACGGCGAGCATCGGTTTGCCATTGGGCAGGCCGAGCTTCAGTGCCGGGATGGCAAGGGCATTGCTGCCATTCGGTGCGCTTTCGATCTTCGAGCTGGCCAGGGATTTCTGCGCCTCGTCGATCGATTGCTCGAAGGTGTTGAGGCGATCACAGACGGCCTTATAATCCGCCAGCATCGCATAGCGATCGATGAAGAAGGAGAGCGCTGCATCCACGCGAGCGAAAGCTCCTGCCGTCTGGGTCAGCACGCCAAGCGTGATGTTGCCGAGAAAATAGAACGGCGCGGTGATGACAATCGGAATGACGCTGTTGGCGGAACCATAGAACTGGATGAAGGCCGAGAGCCACTTCTGGACCGCGACGATCTCCATGAAGTTGCGGATGACCTGGCCGAACCGCTCGGAAAGGCGCTTGCGCTCGGCGGCCTCTCCACTCAGCAACGCCACGGGCTCGTTGAATTCCCGGAGGCGCGCGAGCATGTAGCGAAAATTCGCTTCGTAACGCTCCTGTTCGAAATTCAGCCGGATCAGCCGACGGCCGATGAAATGCGTGATGATGGTGCCCATGGCGGCATAGATCAGCGCGATCCAGAACAGGAAACCCGGAACCCTGAAGCTTTCGGAAGGAAAGGGCAGGTTGGCCGACAGCCCCCAGAGAATGACCGAGAACGAGACCAGCGAGGATATCTGCGAGATCATCGAGACAGTCAGCGAATAGGTTGTTTCCGTGTATTTGCGAACGTCTTCCTGGATGCGCTGGTCGGGGTTATCGACATTGCGCTCGAATTGCAGGCGATAATGCGCCCCGTCATCAAGCCAGCGAGCGGTCAGCCGCTGGGTCATCCAGGAGCGCCAGCGTATCTTGAACACCGAGACCATCACGAATTCGATGATGTTCGAGATGATCAGAACGACCACGATCGGAACCCAGATCTGGTAGAGCAACCGCCAGAATTCGCCGGCGTTCTTCGCCTGAATGGAATCAAACCATTCCCGGTTCCATTGGTTCAGGCGAACCGAGATTCCCACCTGCGCGAGGTTGATGAGGATGATGATGCCCAGCAGCGTGAAGGCGATCCAGCGCTCGGAAGCGGCGAATTGCGGCAGCCGCTTCAGTCGGATCACTCCCCGGTCACGGGTCTCGAAATAGGGATCGGCGATCTGGAAGACCTCGCGCGTCGCCGGCAGTCGCGCGAGCAGGATCGCGAGCAGGCCGAAGGCGGCGGATGTGAGGGCGGTCAGCGGCGGAATCTGCGCCACCCAGCCAAAATCGAGCAGGCCGCCGAGCATCAGTACGGCCATCAGGCCGATATAGCCGAGGCCGTAGAACACGATGAAGAAGGTCAGGAACGCGCCGACGCCCGGCGTGGCGTAGATGCCCGCTGCCAGCGCGAGGCCCCCCAGCGAGATGTAGAAGGGCACGCCGGGCAGGACCTCGGCGCGGTTGAGCCCGAGTGCAGCAACGGAAATGGCGGCGATGGCAAGGGCAAGCGCGCGGCAGGAGGCAAGTGCAGGCATGGGCTGGATGTTCCCTGAGGCATGAGGCGCGGCGCATCAACCGGCGCGATTCCCTAATCTAGCCGGATTATGGCCGAATGACAGCTTTTGGCTCAGCGGTGCGGCGCCTTGCGCGAAACCGGCAACAAGCGGCTGTCCTTCAGCGTGGTCAATGCGATGGAAGAGCGGACATGCGCCACGCTTTCATGCGGCAGGAAGATGTCGTTCAGCAAGGTCGCGAGCGAGGGAAGATCGGGCGCGACCATCTTCACGAGATAATCCGCCTCGCCCGTCACCGCGAAGGCCTCCTGCACTTCATCCACCCGTTCCACCAGTTGTTGGAAACGCCGGGCATTGTCCGGCGAGTGGGTCGCGAGCGTCACCTGCACGAAGGCGATGACGCCGAAGCCGAGGGCGCCCGGCTCGAGCGCGGCATGGTAGCCGCGGATCGCGCCTTCCTCCTCGAGCTGGCCGCGGCGGCGCGAACATTGCGAAGGCGAGAGGCCGACCTTCTCCGCCAGTTCGTTGTTGGTGAGGCGGCCATCGCGCTGGAGTGCGTCGAGAAGCTTGATATCGAAATGATCCATGCATCATTTGTGCATGAAACAGGATGGATGTGCAAGATACTACCTGATTTCGAGCAAAATCCGCGCGAGAATGCACGCACCTTGCGTGTGAATGCGTGCATTCTGGTTTCCTCAGATCAGCCTGGAGCCAAAACGCTCCCGCCAGCGAGGAAATGCCATGGGTCCCTTTCCGCACGAAGCCCCGCCCGCCACCATCACCGCCGAGAACCCGGCCGGCACGGATGGTTTCGAGTTCGTCGAATTCGCCCATCCCCAGCCGGAGAAGCTGGCGATTCTGTTCCAGCAGATGGGTTACAAGCCTGTCGCGCGGCACAAGAAGAAGTCGGTCACAATCTATCGCCAGGGCGACATCAATTACATCCTGAACGCCGATCCCGAAAGCTTTGCGGCGAAGTTCGTCGCCGAGCACGGCCCCTGCGCCCCCTCCATGGCCTGGCGCGTGGTGAATGCGCAGCACGCCTTCGACCATGCCGTGAAGCATGGCGCGGAGCCCTATGCCGGCAACGACAAGGTGCTCGACGTGCCGGCCATCAAGGGCATCGGCGGGTCGCTGCTTTATTTTGTCGACAGATACGGCGCGAAGGGCTCGGTCTATTCGAACGACGACTTCACCTGGCTCGGCGCGGAAGACCCGAAGCCCGCTGGCGTGGGCTTCTACTATCTCGATCACCTCACCCACAATGTGTTCCGCGGGAACATGGACAAGTGGTCGAATTTCTACATCAAGCTCTTCAATTTCCGGCAGATCCGCTTCTTCGACATCGAGGGCAAGCTCACGGGCCTGTTCTCCCGCGCGCTGACGAGCCCCTGCGGGCGGATCCGCATCCCCATCAACGAGAGTGCGGACGAGCACAGCCAGATCGAGGAATACCTGAAGAAATACAGGGGCGAGGGCATCCAGCACATCGCGGTCGCGACCGAGGATATCTATTCGGCGACCGATCGCCTGGCCGAAAACGGCATCCGCTTCATGCCAGGCCCGCCGGATACCTATTACGAGAAGAGCCATGCCCGCGTTCCCGGCCACGAGGAGCCGATCGCGCATATGAAGAAGCACGGCATCCTGATCGACGGCGAAGGCGTGGTTGGCGGCGGCGAGACGAAGATCCTGCTGCAGATCTTCTCGAAGACCGTGATCGGCCCGATCTTCTTCGAGTTCATCCAGCGCAAGGGCGATGACGGCTTCGGCGAAGGCAATTTCCGCGCGCTTTTCGAGAGCATCGAGGAAGACCAGATCCGCCGTGGCGTGCTGAAGGCCGATGCCGCTTAATCCGGGAATACAACCGTGGTCTTGCCGTTGAGCAGGACCCGGTCTTCCAGCAGCAAGCGGACGGCGCGCGCGAGAACGCGCCGTTCGATATCCCTCCCCTTGCGGATCAGGTCGTCCGGGCTATCCCGATGGCTGATGCGCTCGACATCCTGCTCGATGATCGGCCCCTCATCGAGGTCGCTCGTCACGAAATGCGCGGTCGCGCCGATCAGCTTCACGCCGCGTGCATGGGCCTGGTGATAGGGCTTTGCGCCCTTGAATCCTGGCAGGAACGAGTGATGGATGTTGATGCAGCGCCCGGCGAGCTTCGCCGAGAGGCCATCGGACAGAACCTGCATATAGCGCGCGAGCACCACGAAATCCGTGCCCGTCTCGCGCACGAGGTTCCAGATCGCGGTTTCCTGCTCGAGCTTGGTTTCCTTCGTCACCGGCAGGTGATGGAAGGGGATGCCGGCGAGATCGATGCCCGCGAGATCGCTTGCGGCGTGGTTCGAGACGATGCCCACGAGATCCATGTTCAATTCGCCGATGCGGTGGCGATACAGCAGGTCGGCGAGGCAATGGTCGAATTTCGAGACCAGCACCATCACCTTCTTGCGCTGGTGGAGCGCGCGAAGCGACCAATGCATCGCAAAGCGATCGGCCACCGGTGCAAGCCGCTTGGCCGGGTCGCCATCGCCACCATCGAAGACCATGCGCATGAAGAAGCGATTGGTGAAAATGTCGTCGAATTGCTGTGCATCGAGAATGTTGCGCCCTTCCTCGAACAAGGTATTCGCCACGGCCGCGACGATGCCGGGCCGATTGGCGCAGGAAACGGTCAACACATAGGTTTCGCTCATGGGGCCTCCGGGCGCGCGCCCCGCGTCGATAGCGAAAAGTGCTGAAACGTCAATGATTTTGCAGCGGCGGTCTCACAGGGCCGCACGCTTGTCATGCCGGGCGAGGCGCGCGAGCAGGTAATCCACTTCCGCTTTCGCGGTCGCGCTCATCGCGGCACCCGGCTTGCGCTGGGCATCCGAGGCAAGAAGCCCGCGGCGCATCAGCACGTATTTCCGCACGGCGAGGCCCGCGCCCGGCTGCTGCTCGTAGCGCAGCAGGGGCAGATGCGCATCGAAAAGGTCATGTGCCGCATCGCGCCTTCCCGCCTTCGAGAGCCGCACCACGTCGATCAGCATTTCCGGGAAGGCATAGCCCGTATTCGAGCCATCCGCGCCACGTTCCATCTCGAAATCGAGGAAGAGCCCGCCATTGGCAACCAGAATGGAAATGGGCCGCAGCGCACCCTCTGCTTGTGCCTTCCGCAAGGCGGAGATTTTCTCGAGGCCCGGCCAATCCTCGGCCTTGAGCATCAACACCGAGGCATTCTCGCTCACGATGCGGCGGATAACCCCCGGCGTCATGATGACGCTCGTGATCAGCGGATAATCCTGCACCACCACGGGAACATCCGTGCCGATCGCGTCGATCGCCTGCGCATAATAGCCGGCGATCTGGTCATCGGTACGCAAAGTGTTGGGCGGCGCGATCATCACGCCGGCGGCACCCGCTTCCATCGCCTCCCGCGCAAGACTTCGCATGGCGGCAAAACCCGGCGCTGAAACGCCGACGATCACCGGCTTGCCCGCAAGATGCTTCACCGCGAGCTTCAGCAACTGGAGCGCTTCCCCCGGCTCGAGTTTCGGTGCCTCGCCCATGATGCCGAGCACGGTGACACCATCGCTGCCGATGGCGTCGTAATGGGCGAAGAGCTTTTCGGCGCTGGCCCAGTCGATCACCCCATCCGGCAGGAAGGGCGTGGGCGAGATCGGGAAGACGCCGGCGGCGGAAGCATCAAGGCGCATGGTTCAGGCCTTCGTTGCGTCGTAACGGGCCCTGGTTTCGGCATTCATGGGGTAGAGGCCGGGCAGGGGCACGCCCTTTTCCACCTCGCCCATGATCCAGCCCTCCATGCGCTCCTGTTCGACGCAGGCCGTCGTGACAGCTTCCACAAGAGCTTGCGGGATCACGACCGCGCCATCGGCATCCGCCACGATCACATCATTCGGGAAAATGGCCACACCACCGCAACCGATGCCCTCCTGCCAGCCCACGAAAGTGAGACCAGCAACGGAAGGCGGCGCTGCCGCCCCGGAGCACCAGACCGGCAGGGCCGTGCCGAGCACGCCCGCGAGATCGCGCACCACGCCATCGGTCACGAGCGCCGTCACCTTCCTTTTCGCCATGCGCGCGCAGAGAATATCACCGAAAATGCCGGCATCCTTCACGCCCAGGGAATCGACGACCGCGATCACGCCTTCCGGCATGGCCTCGATGGCCGCGCGGGTCGAAATGGGCGCAGACCAGCTTTCCGGGGTTGCAAGATCCTCCCGCGCCGGCACGAAGCGCAGGGTGAAGGCCCGGCCCACTTTCCGCGTCTCTCCGGGGCGCAACGGCATGCCGCCGCGAACCCACACATTGCGCAGACCCTTCTTCAGCAGCACCGTCGTGAGCGTCGCGGTGGTGACACCCTCGAGCGCGGTGCGGATCGCGGGGTCGAGCGGCAGGACTTCGACAGGCATGGGCGAGGCTTTCCTTATTCGGTTCTGTTTGTTGTGACGCGTCACAAGCCGGATGAAAAGGGGCTCGCCGCATGCGCGGATTGCACGCCTGCCGGGCAATCTGGACCAATTCTGCGCATGCCCCGCGACAAGCGGCCTCTTCCGACCTAGATCAGAGGTCATGACCGCGTCCCGCCTGCTCTCCCTCGCCGAAATCCTGCCCTCAGAGCTTGCACCTGTTGCCGCGATGGAACTCCACCCGGCAGCGGCATTGGGGGCGATTGCGGCCGAAGACGTGCTGATGGCGGAGGGCTGGCCGCGCATGGCCTTCGCGCGCGAACCGGGCTATGCGGTTCGCGCGCGGATGCTGATTGGCGCGACGGCCTATGAGCCGGCGATCTTGCCGGCTTCCACGCCCTGCCTTGCGGCCGGCGACGCCTTGCCGGACAGCGCGGATGCGGTGCTGCCTGCGCAAACCGTGGTCGCCTCGGCGATAGGGTTTGAGGCTTTCGCGCCGATCCGACCGGGCGAGGGCATTCGCCGCAAAGGGCAGGATTGGCCGGCCGGCCGAACCCTGCTCAGGGAGGGATCACGAATCGGGCCGATGGAACAGGCATTGCTGGTCGCCATGAAGGTGCCCGCCATCCGGGTGCGCCGGGTGGCGGTGAGCCTCGATAAAGCCTTGCCGGATGCGGTTCGCCATCTCCTCGCGGGCTGGGCGGGCGCCCTTGGGTTGATGATCACCGGCCCGGCTCAGGCGCAATTCCAGATCGAAGCCTGCCCTCTTTGCGAGGCGCGCCTGGCCCTGAAGCCGGGGCGTTTTGGCGCCCTGCATCGCGATGCCGAAACGATCAGCCTCGCCATCCCGCCCGATCTCGCGGAGGCAACCGGCCTCTGGCATGCCGTGGCGCTGCCGGTTCTGGCCTCGCTCTCCGGGGCGGGGGTGGTTCAATCCCGGGGACGCCTCGCCGGGAAGCTTGTTTCAGGCATCGGCTTCTCGGAGCTCGCCTTCCTCAGCCGCGAGAGCGAGGCATGGCTGCCGCTGGAAACCGGGGATTGCACCCTGGCGACGCTTGCGCAAGCCCAGGCCGTGTCATTGCTCCCCGCCGGTTCCGAGGGCCAGCCCGCTGGCGCGGAGATCACCCTTTTGCCGCTTGGTGGGGCCTTTTCGACCATGTTCGACCGGATGCTTGTCTGATGAATGACCGTTCCACCTCCCCGCAGGAGCAGTTCCTGCAAGTGCTCTCGCGGGATGAAGCCCATGCGCGCTTCCTTGCTGCCTTGAAGCCCCAGCCGCTCGGTCTCGAGAACCTGCCGCTCCATCGCGCGCTCGGCCGTGTGCTGGGTGCGCGCGTGTTGGCGCAGAGCGATACTCCGCCCTTCGATCGCGCTGGGGTTGATGGATTCGCGGTTCGCGCAGCGGATCTCGCTCTGGCCGATGCCATGAACCCGGTCACCCTGCGCCTCAATAATGAGGTTCTCGCCTGTGGTCGCGCGCCGCGCCTTGCGCTGCAGCCCGGCACGGCCACACCCATCGCCACCGGCGCGCCGCTGCCCCGCGGCGCGGATGCGGTGATGATGATCGAGGATTCCGAGGAAGCAGCCGACCATGTGCGCTTCGCGAAGGCCGCCCTGCCGGGTCAACATGTCGCCTTTGCCGGTTCGGATATTGCGCGCGGGCAGGTTCTGCTGGAGCCGGGCGTGGTGCTGACCGCCCGCGAACTCGCGATGATCGCGGCCATCGGCCAGGCCGAAGTTCCCGTGTGGCGCCGCCCGCGCATCGCCGTGCTTTCCACGGGCGATGAACTGGTGCCGCCGGGCGGAACCTTGGGCCCGGCGCAGATCTTCGATTCCAACGGTGCGGCGATTGCCGCCACGCTCGCCGAGGCTGGCTGCGAGCCCGTGCCCTACGGCATCGTGACGGATGATCCCGAATTGTTGCGCGCGGCGCTGAAACGCGCGCATGCGGAATGCGATGCGGTGATGCTTTCGGGCGGCACCTCCAAGGGCGCCGGTGATTTCACCTACAAGCTCATCGGCGAATTGGGTGCGCCGGGCATTCTCGCCCATGGCGTCGCGCTGAAACCGGGCAAGCCGCTCTGCCTCGCGGTCTGCGATGGCAAGGCCGTTGTGGCGCTGCCGGGCTTCCCGAGTTCCGCGATGTTTACGCTGCATGAAATCGTGCTGCCAGTGATCCGCCGCTTGGGTGGCGTGCCGGAGCACGAGGCCGCGACCGTGGAAGCGCGTTT
>JADCCH010000179.1 GCA_020252865.1 Methylobacterium sp. | reverse complement strand
CATTGGGGCGAGGGCGAGGTGTTCGTGACGCCGAGGCAAATCGCGCATCGCGGCCGGCTTTCGCCGGGGCCGGATTACAAGCTCTATCTCGCGCCGGTTTTCGTGGATGACGAGGCCTCCTTCCTCGCCATCAAGGATAAATCCCTCCGCATCGGGGATGTGAAGGGCTTCTCAGGCTTCATTGCCCCCGTTCCGGAGGGCGTGGATGTGAATGCCTACAGCGCGGTCGTGATCTGGTGCGAGCGCTTCGGCAGGTTCATCTCGGCCGCGAAGTACCGGTAGATCAGCCCGGCCCGATCATCTTCGAGGGGTCGACGATCGCATCGAAATCCTCGCCGGAGATGCCGAGCGCGATCGCTTCCTCGCGCAGGGTCGTGCCGTTCTTGTGCGCGTATTTCGCGACCTTCGCCGCGAGATCATAGCCATATTTCTCCTTGAGCGGTGTCACCAGCATCAGCGAATTCTTGAGTCCCCGCTCGATATTGTCGAGGCGCGGCTCGATGCCGACCACGCAGTTGTCGGTGAAGGAGATCGCGGCATCCGCGAGCAGCTTCACCGATTGCAGAAAATTGTAGGCCATCATCGGGTTGAAGACGTTCAGCTCGAAATGACCCTGCGACCCGGCGAAGCCAATCGCGGCGTTGTTGCCGTGGATATGCGCAGCCACCTGCGTCAGCGCCTCGCACTGGGTCGGGTTCACCTTGCCCGGCATGATCGACGAGCCCGGCTCGTTCTCCGGCAGCGCGAGTTCGCCGAGGCCCGAACGAGGACCCGAACCAAGAAAGCGGATGTCATTCGCGATCTTGAAGCAGCTCATCGCGACGGTGGTGATCGCGCCATGGGTCATCACCATTGCATCATGCGCCGCGAGCGCCTCGAACTTGTTCGGCGCGGAAGTAAAGGGGAGGCCGGTGATCGCCGCGATGCGCTCGGCCACCTTCTCCGCAAAGCCGATCGGCGAGGCAAGGCCGGTGCCGACCGCGGTGCCGCCCTGCGCGAGTTCCATCAGCATGGGCAGCGTCATCTCGATGCGGGCGATGCCGTTTTCGATCTGCTTGGCATAACCGGAGAATTCCTGCCCGAGCGTCACCGGTGTCGCATCCTGCGTGTGGGTGCGGCCGATCTTGATGATCGACGCCCAGGCCTTCGCCTTGTCGTCGAGCGCCTTGTGCAGGTGCTTCAGCGCCGGAATGAGCTGCTCGACCACCTCCACCGAGCACGCGATATGCATCGCCGTCGGGAAGGTGTCGTTGGAAGACTGGCTCATGTTGACATGATCATTCGGGTGAACGGGCTTCTTGGAGCCTATCTCGCCGCCCATCATCTCGATCGCGCGGTTCGAGATCACCTCGTTCGCATTCATGTTGGACTGCGTGCCCGAGCCGGTCTGCCAGACGACAAGCGGAAAATGCGCGTCAAGCTTTCCGTCGATCACCTCCTGCGCGGCCTTGATGATGACTTCGCCGAGCTTCGGATCGAGCTTGCCGAGCGCGATATTGGCTTCCGCCGCCGCACGCTTCACCACGCCCAAAGCCTTGATGATCGGTTTCGGCTGCTTTTCCCAGCCGATCCTGAAATTGCCGAGCGAACGCTGGGCCTGCGCGCCCCAATAGACCGAGGAATCCACCTCGATCGGGCCAAAGGTATCGGATTCAGTGCGGGTCGCCATGGTCGCGCCTTGTCGAAGGGGTGTTCAGCGGGAATGAGCGCGCTTCTAGCGAAGCCCCGGCTCCGGAGCAATCGGCGGAAAGGGGAAGAGCGCCGTTTTCCTTGCTTCCGTCCCGATGCCGGGCGGCAATATCCGTGCCGCCCGCAGACGCGAGGGGGAGGTCGGGCTGGATTGGCGGGGAAACTCCGAGCCCCCCGCCTTCGCCCCCACGAACCCCTTTCTGCGCGGAAATATCCGCTGATCGGAAGTCATCGGCCCATTCCGCCCCCGATGGAAGGCGAGGCCAAGCCGGCCATCCGTGATCGGCCATCCGGGCTTGGCCATCCGGGCTTGGTCATCCGGGGTCGGTCATCCGGGCGCTATTTCTTCTTCCGGAAGGCTTCGAGGCTTACAACCTCGGCACCACCGGGCGACGCGGCCGGGTCATCGCCCTCCGGCGACGGGCTCGCCGCCTCGGCCTTGCCGGCATCCTTCTCGGCGGCTTCCGCCTTGGGCTTGCGCGTCTTCTTCGTGGCCGGCGGGGCCTTCGCAGGCTCGATGTTATCGGCCTCGATCGCCTTTGGCTTGCCGGTGCGGGCCTTTTCCCGGGCGGAAATCTGCTCGAGCGTGTCGCGGGCGGAACCCTCGCCCTCGTCATCCGCCTCGGCATCGTTGTCGGCCAGAGCCTCGTCCACGGCGAATTTCAGCCCGAACTGCACGGAGGGGTCGAAGAAGCCGGTCATCGCCTCGAAGGGGATGAGCAGGCGCTCGGGAACCCCTCCGAAGGAAAGGCCGACCTCGAAGGCATGATCCGTCACCAGCAAATCCCAGAACTGATGCTGGAGCACGATCGTCATCTCGTCCGGGTGCTTTTCCTTGAGACGCGAGGAGAGGCGCACGCCCGGAGCATCGGTGCGGAACGAGACATAGAAATGGTGCTCTCCCGGCAGGCCATGCTTCGCAGCATCCTGCAGGACCTTCCGCACGACGCCGATCAGCGCCTGCTGCACCATGACATCGTAGCGGATCAGATCCTCGGATGCGGGCTCGGTCATCGTTCAGACTTCGAAAAAAAGACTGGGAAAAGAAACACCGGTTCAGGCAGCATATTGCGATCAGGCCGCGCCTGTCACCTATGGCGCGATTCGAAAGCATGAAGAAACCCGCAGAATGAACCGGCCGGGATCAAATCGGAAAAGGGGAAGTGGCAGGGTTCTGTTGCCAGGCCCCTGCCGGCCCCGCCTTCAGGGGCTAACCTGAAGGGCTTTGGTTCGGTCTTTCAAACCGCGTTACGCGGCCTGAGCAACCGGAGCATAGTTGTCGTTGGCAACTATTAAGTTGACCCGATGACGGCGGTATCATGCCGGGCGACGACCAACCCTTTACGCCCTCGTCGATCCTGTTTCGCCCCCGCCGAAATCCTCGTTGAAAAGGATTTGGGTGGAGGCGCCGGGTACTGCCCCCGGGTCCGATGGGTTTATTACGATCGCCGTGTATCGCCATAGCCGACCCGAAGGACGGCATCCTTATTATAGGGATGACCGGTCCGGAATAGAAGGGACAATCGCAACCTGCGGCTTTCGCGCGAAAACTCCGGGGAAATGCTGCGGAAACTGTGGCATTCGCCCCGGAATCGTGCTCCAGATCGATCAGCGAAGTTCCGGGGAAAGGGCGCTCGGGGCAAGCGTTCCGTTTGGAGGAAATCGACGATGGACCATCTTGCCGACATCAGGAAATACACGAGTTCCGTGGATGAGAAAGCTGTCCAGGGTCTGGCCAAGACCTATGCTCTGGTGATGAGCAAGGCAGATACGCGTTATGTCGCCGCGGGCGACCCCGAGGAGGTGAAGCGCGTGGTGGAGAATTTCTGCAAGAAGAAGCTCGGTCGCAAGGAGAGCGACGCTGTTCTCGCCGGCGTCGTGCAGGCGCAGTGCGAAAAGATGAAGGCCGACCGCACCAAGTCGCGCATCACGGTCTATTATCTCATCGCCGAGCACTTCAAGGCGCTGTCGATGTTCCATCCGAAGTGAAGCCCCTGCGACGATTGATCGCGGGTGCTCATGCGATGTGGATAGCTTTCAAGGAGGGCATCGACCCTCCTTGTTTCGTTTGCGGCCATTGGCTTTGAAGGAAGCGGCGGTGCCGGAAGGAGAGGACGATGCGGGCCTATCACGATCTGATGCAGCGCGTGCTCGACGAGGGTGTTGAGAAAACCGACCGCACCGGCACCGGCACGCTCTCGCTTTTCGGCGCACAGATGCGCTTCGATCTTGGGGCCGGCTTCCCGCTGGTGACGACCAAGAAGCTGCATCTGAAATCCATCATCCACGAGCTGATCTGGTTCCTCTCGGGTGAAACGAATATCAAGTATCTGAAAGAAAACGGTGTTTCGATCTGGGACGAATGGGCGGACGAGAATGGCGATCTCGGCCCGGTCTATGGCCAGCAATGGCGGAGCTGGCCTGCGCCCAATGGCACAACCATCGACCAGATCGACCTGCTGCTGAAAGACTTGAAGCGCGCGCCGGATTCGCGTCGCCTCATCGTTTCGGCCTGGAACCCCGCGGATGTCCCCAGGATGGCTTTGGCACCCTGCCATTGCCTGTTCCAGTTCTATATCGCGCAGCCGAGGGGAGCAAAATCAAGCGAAGTGGCCGCCGGTTCGCGTGAAGATCTTGCGACCAACCAAGAAAACGGCGCCGCGAAACCGCGGCTTTCCTGCCAGCTCTACCAGCGTTCGGCGGATCTGTTCCTGGGTGTGCCCTTCAACATCGCCTCCTACGCGCTGCTGACGCACATGATCGCGCAGGTCAGCGATCTCGATGTTGGGGATTTCGTGCACACCTTCGGCGATGTGCATCTCTATTCGAACCATCTGGAGCAGGCGCGGCTGCAGCTTTCCCGCGAGCATCGCGCGCTGCCGCGTCTCAAGCTCAATCCGCAGGTGAAAAACCTGTTCGATTTCCGTTTCGAGGACATCGCCATCGAAGGTTATGACGCGCATCCGGCCATCAAGGCGCCTGTGGCGGTCTGATGGCGCCGGAACTCGTTCTTGTCGCCGCGCAGGCGAAAAATCGCGTCATCGGCGACGATAACCGGTTGATCTGGCGGCTGAAGAGCGACCTCCAGCGGTTCCGTGCGCTGACCATGGGTCATCCGCTCATTCTGGGCCGGAAGACTTTCGATTCCATCGGCAAGCCCTTGCCCGGTCGGGTGATGATCGTGATCACGCGGGATGCCGCCTGGCAGGCCGAGGGCGTGCATGCGGCGCATTCCCGGAGCGAGGCGCTCGCAATCGCGGGCGAGGAAGCCGAAAAGCTTGGCGTCAAGACGGTTTTCGTGGCCGGCGGCGGAGAGATCTATCGCCTGTTCCTCGATGCCGCCGACCGGCTCGAGATCACCGAAGTGGCGCTTGAACCCGCCGGGGATGCGACCTTTCCGCCGATCGATTCCGCCCTCTGGAAGGTTGCGAAGGAGCAATCCTTCACCAAATCGAAGGATGACGAAGCGGACTTTCGCTTTCGAACCTATGTTCGGCGTTGACCTTCTGCCGATGAGGACCCACATCAGAGCAAAAGTTCTTTTGACGAGTTCGGACGAAACGAAGGACAGTTCATGCCCTGGAACAGCAATAACGGCGGCGGCGGCCCCTGGCAGCCCAAGGGACAGGGGCCTCGCAACCCCAATCCATGGGGAGGTGGCCCATCCGGCGGAGGCGGCGGGGGCGGCGGCGGACGTGAGCCGCCGGATCTGGAAGAGATCCTGCGCCGCAGTCAGGACAAGCTGCGCCGGGTCATTCCCGGCGGCGGGGGCGGCGGCGAAGGGGGGTTCGGCAAGCTGGGCGGCCTCGGCATCGGCATTCTCGCTGTGCTTGGCATCATCGGCTGGTCGCTGACGGGTTTCTACACCGTGCGCCCGAACGAGGTCGGCATCGAGCGCGTGTTCGGCCAGTTCACTTCGCTCACCGCGCCGGGCCTGAACTGGAACTGGCCCTATCCCGTCGGTCGTATCGACAGGCCCACCATTGGCGTGCAGACGATCGAGGTCGGGCTGCGCACCGGGCAGGGGGGGCGTGGCTCACGCGACGTGCGTGAGGAAAGCCTGATGCTGACAGGCGACGAGAACATCGTCGACGTGGATTTCACCGTGCTCTGGCTCGTGGATGCGCGGCGCCCGCAGGACTTCATCTTCAATCTCCGCAACCCGGAAGGCACCGTGAAGGCGGTCGCGGAAAGCGCCATGCGCGACGTGATCGGCCGTCGCGATATCCAGCCGATCCTGACCGGTGCCCGTCTCGAAATCGAGCGGCAGGTGCAGGAACTGATGCAGCGCACCCTCAATTCCTATGGTGCCGGCATTGTCATCCAGCAGGTGCAGATGCTGAAGGTCGACCCGCCGAATGAGGTCATCGATGCCTTCCGCGACGTTCAGGCGGCGCGCGCCGACCAGGAGCGCGCGCAGAACGAGGCGCAGACCTACGCGAATCGTGTGATCCCCGAGGCGCGCGGTGAAGCCTCCCGCATCACCCAGCGGGCGGAAGCGGAGCGCGAGCGCATGATCGCGGATGCCCGCGGTGAAGCCACGCGCTTCAACGTCATCCTCGACGAATACTTGAAGGCACCGGATGTGACCCGCCAGCGTCTCTATCTCGAAACCATCGAGCGCGTCCTTGGTGGCATGGAGAAGGTGATCGTGGATACGGGCCAGGGACCGCAGGGCGGCGTCGTTCCGCTTTTGCCACTCAATGATCTCATGCGTTCGCGCATCCAGGACCAGGGGAAACGCTGATGATGCGCTCTGCACTCGGTTTGGCCGCCGTGGCGGCTGTGATTGTCGGCGGCGCCTCCATGTTCTCGGTCGACCAGACCGAACAGGCGATCGTCACCCAGTTCGGCCAGCCGGTGCGTGTCATCACGCAGTCGGGCCTGAACTTCAAGATCCCTTTCATCCAGCAGGTCATCAGCCTCGAGCGGCGCATCCTCGATCTGGAATCAGCTTCCATCGAAGCGATTACCTCGGATCAGAAGCGTCTCGTGGTGGATGCTTTCGCCCGCTACCGGATCGAAAATCCGCTGCGCTTTTTCCAGGCGACGGCCGGATCCACCATTCGCGGCAACCAGCAGCTCGGCACCTTCATGGATGCCGCCCTGCGCCGTGTTCTGGGTGAATCGACGTTCTCGCAGGTCGTGAAGGAAGATCGCGGGGGCCTTATGGCGAAGATCCGCGACCAGGTGAACAGCGAGGCGACGGGCCTCGGCGTTTCCATCGTCGATATCCGGATCCGCCGCGCGGACCTGCCGGACCAGAACAGCCAGGCCGTTTTCCGGCGCATGCAGACCGAGCGCCAGCGGGAGGCGGCCGAACTGCGCGCGCAGGGTGTTGAAATCTCCGATCGCATCAAGGCGCAGGCGGATCGGACCGTCACCGTCACGCGCGCCGAGGCGGACCGGATCGCCCGCGAAGCGCTCGGCCGGGGAGAAGCGGAGCGCACGCGGCTTCTGGCCGATGCCCATAACCGCAGCCCCGAATTCTTCACCTTCCACCGCTCGCTTCAGGCCTATGAAACCAGCCTCAAGAACGGGGATACGCGCCTTGTCATCTCGCCGGACAACGATTTCTTCCAGTATCTGAACAGTCCGTCGGGCAAGCCGCGGGGAGCGCAATAAACGAATGAGCGGCCCGGAGCGCCGAGCGTGGCGCTCCGGGTTACGCCATTCATCCGATGGGGAGCGGATGATGGCCGGGGCCATGGGAGCGGAGCTTTCCGCTGCGGGAGAGGGCTGATGCGCGACCTGATGATCGTGCTGGCCCTGATGCTTGCGCTGGAAGGGCTCGCTTTCGCGGCCTTTCCGGGCGCCATGCGCAGGGCCATGCGCGATGCCGCTGAGACGCCGGAAGGCGTTCTCAGGCTCGTCGGTATCGCCTCGGCGGTGATTGGAATTGCACTGGTCTGGGCGATCCGGGGTTCCCCCTGATCAACCTATCGTGAGCTGCGGTTGAGAAGGCTGTCACGTCGCCAAATCGCCGCAATTGCTACCCTTTTAACGTCTCGAGTGTCGCGGGCGGCGACCCAATGGAACAGGAATGAGGAATAACATGTCTCAAGCCCTACGGGTTCGGTTTGGAGGCCAGCCGCAGCGCGCGGGGGCCGGCGTGACGCGGCTGCTCGCAGTCGTGGTTCTGGCCGTGTCGGTGGTCCTGCCGGCTGCGGCGCAGAATTCGCGCGCGCCGGACAGTTTCGCGGATCTCGCGGAGCGAGTGATGGATTCGGTCGTCAACATCAAGGCCTCCCAGCGTGTGGCGCAGCGCAATGTGCCGGCGCCCCAGGTGCCGCCGGGTTCTCCTTTTGAGGACCTTTTCAACGATTTTTTCAATCGCCAGGGCCCGCGCGGGCCGCAGCAGGGCCCACAGCCCAACCAGCGCTCGCAATCGTTGGGCTCGGGCTTCGTCATCGATTCTTCGGGCATCGTGGTGACCAACAATCACGTGATCGCCGAGGCGACCGACGTGGTGGTGGTTTTCAATGACGGTTCGGAACTCAAGGCCGAGGTGCTCGGCAAGGACCCGAAGACCGACCTTGCGGTTCTCCGCGTGAAATCCGACAAGCCGCTCAAGGCGGTGAAGTTCGGCGACAGCGACAAGGCGCGCGTCGGCGACTGGGTGATGGCGATCGGCAACCCGTTCGGTTTCGGCGGCTCGGTGTCGGTCGGTATCGTCTCGGCCAAGCAGCGCAATATCCGCTCCGGCCCCTATGATAGCTTCATCCAGACCGATGCGGCCATCAACAAGGGCAATTCGGGCGGGCCGCTCTTCAACTTGTCCGGCGACGTGATCGGGATCAACACGGCGATCATTTCGCCGTCGGGTGGCTCGATCGGCATCGGCTTCTCTGTGCCCTCGAACCTCGCCATGCCGGTGATCCAGCAGTTGCGAGAGTTCGGCGAGACCCGCCGCGCCTGGCTCGGCGTCGCCATCCAGGACGTGGATGACGAAACCGCCGAAGCCCTGAAGCTCGGTGCCAAGCGCGGCGCCATGGTGACTGGCGTCGACGAGAAGGGTCCTGCCAAGCCGGCCGGCATCGAGCGCGAGGATGTCATCGTGCGCTTCGATGGCCAGGACATCAAGAGCAGCCGCGACCTGCCGCGCATCGTGGCCCTCACCCCGATCGGTAAGGAAGTCGATGTCGTGGTGGTGCGCCAGGGCCGTGAGGTCGTGCGCAGGGTGACGCTGGGTCGCCTCGATGAATCGCCGCAGCAGGCCTCGTTCCAGCAGAATGAGCCGCGCAACGCGAATCCCTCGAGCGGCACCAACATCGTGCCGGGCCTCAATCTCGGCGCGCTCTCGCCGGAGGCTCGTCGCCGCTTCAACGTGAAGGACGGCATCGAGGGTGTGCTGGTGGGCCAGGTCGATCCGAATTCGACGGCCGCCGAGCGTCGCATCTCCGCTGGTGACGTGATCGTGGAAGTGCAGCGCGAGCCGGTGAAGTCGCTGGCGGATATCCGCAAGCGCATCGAGGCCCTGAAGAGCGCCGGCCAGAAGCGCGCGCTGTTCTACGTGGCTTCCGGTCCGGAAGGCACCCTGCGTTATGTGACGCTGCCGATCGAATAAGCGGCGAATGCAGGCAAGCAAACGAAAGGCGGGGCCGAAATCCCGCCTTTTCATGCGCCTGGCTTGTTG
>JADCCH010000178.1 GCA_020252865.1 Methylobacterium sp. | reverse complement strand
TCGACGGCTTCGGTGACCTCTTCATCAAGGCAGCTGCCGAGCCGGCAGCCGCGAAGGTGTTCTCGGGCGAGATCGACCCCGTGATCTGGATCACAACCACCTTTCTCGCAGGCTGCGCCATCCTGCTGCTGCCGCGCCAGTTCCATGTGATGGTCGTCGAAAACCGTGATGTGCGCGACCTGCGGCAGGCGGGCTGGCAGTTCCCGCTCTATCTCGTGGTGATCAACCTCTTCGTGGTGCCCATCGCGCTGGCTGGCCTCATCCTCGTGCCGGGTGCCGGCGTAGATCGCGACCTGATGGTCATCCAGCTGCCGCTGCTGGGCGATGCCGGCTGGGTGGCGCTGGTTGCCTTCATCGGCGCGCTTTCGGCCGCGACCGCAATGGTGATCGTGGAATCGGTCGCCTGCGGCATCATGATCTCGAACGACCTCGTGGTGCCCTTGCTGCTGCGTCGCCCGAATTTCCGCGGCAAGCGCGCGGGCAAGGCGGATGGAAAGGATTCCGGCAACGCTCCCTCCCAGACCATGGTGGATACCGTTCTCACCGTTCGCCGCATCGGCGTGGTGGTGATGGTTTTGCTGGGCTTCGCTTATTATCGCGCCTCGGAGCAGGCGGCACTGGCGACGATCGGGCTTCTGTCCTTCGCGGCGATTGCGCAGTTGATGCCCCCCTTCATCCTCGGCCTCTTCTGGCCACGCGCAAATGCCAGGGGCGCCTTTGCCGGGCTGCTCGCGGGCTTCGGCATCTGGTTCTACCTTCTGTTCCTGCCCACGCTGGCGGGCATGCATGGCATGGTCGGCGATTTCGTGCGCCATGGCCCGCTCGGCATCGAGGCCTTGGCCCCCGCGCAACTGCTTGTTCCGGGCTGGCCACCGCTTGTTCAGGGCGTGGTGCTGTCGCTGCTGGCCAATCTGGTCCTGCTGATCCTCCTGTCGCTCATCACCGAGGTGAGCCCGATCGAGCGCGTTCAGGCGAGCCTCTTCACGAGCCCGGACACGGCCTATCCCGGCGGCAGCTTCAAGCTCTGGCGCAGTTCGGTGACGATGGACGAACTCCGCGCCACCGTTTCGCGCTATCTGGGGCCCGAGCGCACGGAACGCGCCTTCCGCGCCTATGAGGAGCAGCGCGGCTTTCCCAACCAGCCGAAGCAGGAGGCGGATGCCCACGCGATCCGCTTCTCCGAGCAGGTGCTCGCATCGGCCATCGGGGCGGCCTCATCGCGTCTCGTGCTCTCGCTGATGCTGCGGCGACGGACCGTCTCGACCGAAGCCGCGCTGAAGCTGCTGGATGATGCCTCCGCCGCCATGCAGCATTCTCGCATGCTGCTGCAGCACGGGCTCGATCATGCGCGCCAGGGCGTGACGGTTCTCGATTCCGACCTGCGCCTGATGTGCTGGAACCGCGCCTTCCAGGATCTCTTCGATCTGCCGGAAGGTCTGCTGCATTTCGGCGTCGGACTGGATGAGATCGTCAGTCACAATGCCGGTCGCGGCCTTTATGGCGAGCAGGCGGGGCCGGATCTGATCGCCCGGCGCATCACCTCGCTGGTGCAGGAGAGCGAGCCGCGCCGCCTGCATCTGCCGCCCACCGGCCGCGTGATCGAGATCCGCTCGAACCATCTGCCGGATGGCGGTCTGGTGACGACCTACACCGACATCACCGAGGCGGTGGCGGCCGAGAAGGCCCTGGAGGAGGCCAATGTCACGCTCGAGAACCGCGTGCGCGAGCGCACCGAGGAACTGATGCGGCTCAACACCGAATATGCCCGCGCGAAGAAGGACGCCGATGATGCCAATGCCTCGAAGACGCGCTTCCTTGCGGCTGCGAGCCATGACATCGCCCAGCCACTGAATGCCGCGCGCCTTTATGCCTCGGCGCTCGCCGAAGGTGCGCAGCAGACACCGCATGCCGAACTGGCCCGCAACGTGGAAGCCTCGCTCAACGCGGTGGAGGAGATTCTCTCGGCCCTGCTCGAAATCTCGCGGCTCGACGCCGGAAAGCTCAAGCCGGAATACTCGACCTTCCCCATCGACGAGATTCTCGGCCAGTTGCGCATCGAGTTCGAGCCGGTGGCGAAGGGCAAGGGCATCGAACTGGTCCTGCTGCAATCTTCGCTGGTGGTCATGAGCGATCGTCGCCTGCTGCGTCGACTGCTGCAGAACCTCATTTCGAACGCGATCAAGTACACCGTCACCGGCAAGGTGCTGGTGGGCTGCCGGCGCAGCCGCAACGACGTGCGCGTGGTGGTGGCCGATACCGGCATCGGCATCCCCCAGAAGCAGCAGAAGGCGATCTTCAAGGAGTTCCAGAGGCTGGAACAGGGCGCGCGAATCGAACGCGGGCTCGGCCTTGGCCTCTCCATCGTCGAACGCATCATGAAGGTGCTCGATCTGAAGCTCGATCTCGCTTCCCAAACCGGCAGGGGCTCAACCTTCACGCTCCACCTGCCGCGCGCGCAAGGAAGTCGCGCCCGCGTGGGCCAGACGCAGGCCGAGCCGCCTGCAACGGTGCCGGTGCGCCTGGCGGGCCGGAAGATCCTCGTCATCGACAATGAGCCGACGATTCTCGATGGCATGCGCCGACTGCTGGAGGGCTGGTCCTGCGAGGTGATCACCGCTTCGGACGCGGAGGGGGCCATGAAGGCCTTGCGTGGTGCCAAGGCAAAGCCGGACATCATGCTCGTGGATTACCACCTCGATCATTCGAACGGCATCGACGCCATTCTCAAGCTGCGCTGGCGTTTCCGCTCCGTCGTCCCCGCGGTGCTCATCACGGCAGAACGCTCGCAGGAGGTGCGGGACCGCGCGACGACCGAGCAGATCGAGATCCTCAACAAGCCCATCAAGCCGCCCGCCTTGCGCGCTCTGCTCGTGCAGATCGGCCTCAAGCGCACGCTGGCGGCCGAATGAGGCGCGGTGCCACGCTTGCCTGCGCGTTTCGGGCGGAATAGATCATCGTCATGACCTCTCTTCGCAGCCTCCTTTCCGGCTATCGCGACCTGAGCATCGCTTTCCTGGCGGCCCTGATGCTGCTGGCCGGCGTGGCGCAGGCCCGCACGGCGACGGAACTGGCCGGCAAATCGCATTTCGCCGGTGGTTTCGCGCTTTGCCTGCAGGGTGGCCTTTCCGGGGAAGGCCCCGACCCGGACCATGATTGCGACCAGTGCCGCGTTCCGGCTTTGGCCAACATGCCGAAGCTGCCCGAGGGTTTTGCGAGCCCGGCCCTGCGCGTTTCCGAGGTCGCGGCCCCGATCGCCCGCGCGGGACAGCCATCGACCGCACCCACCTCCCGGCCCGAAGCGAGAGGACCGCCGGCGGCTGCCTGAAGCCCGCCTGCCTTCCCCATTCTCTTCTTTTCGGATCGGAACGATCATGTCTCGTCTTCTTGCGCATTTGCGCTCTTTCGCCCTGTCACTGGCCATTCTGCCGCTTGTCTTTGCGGCTTCACCCCTCTCTGCCCATGATTACAAGCTGGGTGATCTCAAGATCGACCACCCGTGGTCGCGTGCCACGCCCGGCGGCGCGAGGGTCGCCGGCGGCTTCATGAAGATCACCAATAACGGCAGGGAATCCGATCGCCTCATCGGTGGAACCCTCGTCACCGCCGGCATCGTGGAGATCCACGAAATGGCGATGGAGGGGAACGTGATGAAGATGCGCGCGCTGGCGCAGGGACTCGAGATCAAGCCGGGCCAGACTGTTGAACTCAGGCCCGGTGGCCTCCATGTGATGTTCCTCGACCTCCAATCGCCGCTGAAGGAAGGCGAGAGGGTCAAGGGCACGCTGGTCTTCCAGCGCGCAGGCACCATCGAGGTGGAGTTCAAGATCGAGGCCCGCGGCGCCTCCGGAGGGCATGACCACGGCCACAATCACAGCGGAGGGCACAAGCCTTGAACGCCCTGAAAATCGTTCGCCTCACAGCCTGGGCGGCTATCGGCATCATCACCGTGGCGCTGCTCTATGTGCTGCTGAACCCGGTTGATCGCGAACAGGGCACGGGGGTCGCCAGCATTGGTGGCCCTTTCCGCCTCGCGGATCACAACGGGCAGATCGTTACTGACGCTTCGTTGCGCGGGAAGCCCTATGCGCTCTTTTTCGGCTTCACGCATTGCCCGGATGTCTGCCCGACCTCCATGCTGGAGATCACCAACGATCTCAACGCGGTGGGCAATGCTGCGAAGGATTTCCGGGTCTATTTCGTGACCGTGGACCCCGCGCGGGATACGACAGCCTTGCTCAAGGAGTATACGGGTTCCTTCGATAGCCGCATCATCGGCCTTGTGCCGAAGGATGAGGCGGAGCTTGCCAACATGGCGAGGCTCTATCGGGCGATCTACCGCAAGGTCGATACGCCTTCAGGTTATACGATGGACCACACCGCCTCGATCTACCTCATGGATGCGCAGGGCCAGTTTTTCGGCACGCTCGACAGCAAGGAGACGCCGGGCGTCCGGCAGGCGAAGCTCAAGCGTTTGCTGGAACGGCGCTAGGCCATCTCGTTCACGAGGCTCGTCAATTTGGTGAGTCGACCTCGCCATGGCATGAACCCGCCAGCCATGAACCCGCCAGCCATGAACCCGCCAAGCCATCCCGATTCAGCACAGGGAAGCCGTGGGAAACACCCACGGGTCATTCGTCGCGGCCTTCCGTTTGCCCCGGAAGCCACCCACTTGCGATCTCGCTGACCTTGCCCCCGGAATGCCCTCGCTCTGAGCTAGATTCCTGACAAAGGAACAGAGCGATCGGGAAGAGCAGGTTTTCGGACGACCAGATCATCGGGATTTTGAAGGAGCACGCAGCCGGCATCCCGGTGGCGGATATCTGCCGCGGGCGCGGGATCAGCGACGCGACGTTTTACACGAGGCGGTCGCGGTTCGGGGCATTGCTCCTCCGCCTGCGCACCATGCCACCGGTCAACCCGCCTTGCCAGATCGAATGCCGGTGTTGCTGAGTCGGAATGCGCCGCCTTTTGCCGTTTCGCGGTGATCCTTGGGAGCGTCATCAATCACGACTTGCGACGAAAGTCCCGCCCGAAGCGCGCGTCGTGCTTACCCGGTGCTTACCTGTGCAAATCCCGTCGGATGGAGATCGCCAGGATTTTTGGTAAATCACTGATTTACAAGGGAGAAATTGGTGGAGCTAAGCGGGATCGAACCGCTGACCTCTTGAATGCCATTCAAGCGCTCTCCCAGCTGAGCTATAGCCCCGTTTCTGCACCATCCCGGGAAGATGATGCATGGTCAACACGCCTTCCGGAGAAGGTTGCGGCGGGAGCCGAAGCGCCCGGCGCGGGTTTCTGTCACAACGTTTCTCGCACCGCAAGGGGAAAGACGTAAAAAGCGAAAAGTCAGGTTTCCTCGTCTTCCTCGAGGTCTCCGTCGATGAGGTCGGCGACATCACCATCATCCTCATCTTCTTCCGGCTCGAGGAAGGTGTCATCCTCGTCACCGATATCATCCTCGATCTCGATGTCATCCACCGCCGTGGCCTTGGCCGGATCATCGGCCTCCACGGTTTCCAGCGGCACGAAGTTCGGATCGGCCACCGCGAGTTCCGTCTCGTCCTCTACAGCTTCCGGTGCCTTCGCGGCGAGCTTCGCCTGCGGGTCGAACATGCTGCGCGGATATTTCTGGCCCGTATAAGGCGACACGATCGGGTCGCGGTTCAGGTCATAGAACTTCTTGCCCGTCACGGGGCAGGTGCGCTTGGTGCCGAGATCAGGCTTCGCCACGGTCGAGGTCCCGTTTCAAAATGGGTTTCGAGGGATCAAGCGCCCGAACCGCGCCCATCGACGCCGAACGGTCTCTTGCAAATTCGGGATGAAGCCCGTTAGAGGGTGCGCTTGCGCCTGTCAATGCGCGTGACGCGTCATCGCGCCTTCCACGGCGCGAAGCCGGATGGGAGCCGGCTCGCCGGCGCCGCTTTTCGAGGATGAACGACGATGAGCCACGTCCAATCTCCCAAGCCGATGCGCGCCGAGGCCGGACATCCGCTCAAAGGCACCCTGACTGTTCCCGGTGACAAGTCGATTTCGCATCGCGCGCTGATCTTCGGCCTGCTCGCGGTGGGAGAGACGCGCGTGACGGGCCTGCTCGAGGGCGAGGATGTGCTGCGCACGGCCGATGCCGCCCGTGCCCTGGGCGCGACGGTGGAACATCTCGGCCCCGGCGAATGGCGGGTGCGGGGAATGGGTGTCGGCACCCTGCTGGAGCCGGCGCATACGCTTGATTTCGGCAATGCCGGCACAGGCTCGCGCCTGATGATGGGCGTGGTCGGCGGCCACCCCATCCGCGCGACCTTCGATGGCGATGCCTCGCTGCGCAAGCGCCCGATGGGTCGCATTCTCGATCCCCTCCGCAAGATGGGCGTCGAAGTGATTTCGGCCGCCGAGGGCAATCGCCTGCCACTGACCATTCGCGGAGCGCGGGAGACCATCCCCATCACCTACGAGACGCCGGTTGCCTCGGCGCAGATCAAGTCCGCGGTTCTCTTCTGCGGCCTCAATGCGCCGGGCGAGACGACCGTGATCGAGAACGAGGCCTCGCGCGACCATACCGAGAAGATGCTCGCCTTTTTCGGTGCGGATGTGCGCGTGGCGCCCCATGGCCCGCATGGCCGCACGATCACGCTGAAGGGACAGCCCTCGCTGACACCCCGCCCGATTTTCGTGCCGGCGGACCCCTCCTCCGCGGCCTTTCCCATCGTCGCGGCGCTCATCACGCCAGGATCGGAGATCGTGGTGAAATCCGTGATGATGAACCCGCTGCGTGTTGGCCTCCTCATCACGCTGAAGGAGATGGGCGCGGATATCGTCGAACTCGAACGGCGCGAGGAGGGCGGCGAGACGGTGGCCGATCTCTGCGTGCGCCATTCCGCGCTCAACGGCGTGAACGTGCCGGCCGAGCGCGCGCCCTCGATGATCGACGAATATCCGATCCTCGCGGTGGCTGCCGCCTTCGCGACCGGCGAGACGCGCATGAACGGCCTCAAAGAACTGCGCGTGAAGGAATCGGATCGCCTCGCGGCGGTGGCGGAAGGCCTGGCGGTGAATGGCGTGGAGCACAGAATCGTCGGCGATGATCTGATCGTTTCCGGCAAGGGCCGGCCCGCGCCAGGCGGCGGCGTGGTCGAGACGCATATGGATCACCGCATCGCCATGAGCTTCCTGGTGATGGGCCTCGCCAGCACGAAGCCCGTGGGCGTGGATGACGTGACCTTCATCGCCACAAGCTTCCCGGATTTCCTGCCGCTCATGGCCCGTCTGGGCGGGAGAATCGTGTGAGCCCGCCGCTCGTCATCGCGGTGGATGGGCCGGCCGCCTCCGGCAAGGGCACGATCGCCAGGCACCTCGCGGGCGAATTCCACCTGCCCATGCTCGATACGGGGCTGCTTTATCGCGCGGTGGGGCAGCATATGGCCGATCTCGGCCTCGACCTCGATGATGAAGCCGCCGCCGAGCGCATCGCGCTCGATTTCGCGCTGGAATGGCTGGGGGATGCACGCCTGCGCACCCGCGCCGCCGGCGAACAGGCCAGCCGTATCGCACGCTATCCCGGTTTGCGGCGGGCCTTGCGCCAGTTCCAGCAGGATTTCGCCCGCCATCCCCGTGGCGCGGTGCTCGATGGGCGCGACATCGGCACGGTCATCGCCCCCTGGGCTCCCGTGAAGCTTTGGATCGACGCGGATGTCGCTGTGCGCGCGCATCGCCGTTTCCGTGAGCTCGCCGGGCGGGGGGAAGCGGTGGAAGAAGCGCAGATCCTTGCCGATCTCGTCGCACGCGATGCGCGAGATGCTCCACAGATGCAGATTGCGCCGGAAGCCATCCGCCTCGATACCACGCATCTCGGGGTGGAGGAGGCCGTCGCGGCAGCCCTTGCGGCGGTGAAGGCGCGCGTCCAGACTTAACGAAGCACCGCGCCTGTTGCGAACGAGTCCGACCCATGAAGAGCGACGTCAATATCCGCGATTTCGAACCCATTCCACTCCCCGGTTATGTCGAAATGCCGCTGGAGGCGATGCGGGCGGAAGCCCTGCGTTTCCTCGCGGTCATGCAGAAGCGCCATACGGTGCGTGAATTCTCGCCCCGGCCGGTGCCGCGCGATATCATCGAGGCCTGCCTGCGCGTGGCGGGCACGGCACCTTCCGGCGCCAATCACCAGCCCTGGCATTTCGCGGTGATCGGCAACCCCGATCTGAAGTCGCGCATCCGCCGCGAAGCCGAGATCGAGGAGCGCGCCTTTTATGCGGGCAAGGCCGGCGAGGAATGGCTCGGCGCCCTGCGCCCGCTGGGCACGGACCCGCAAAAGCCCTTCCTCGAAATCGCGCCCTGGCTCATCGCGATTTTCGGCGCGCGCAGCTCGGCAAGCGCCGACGGCGTGACCCGCAAGAACTACTATGTGCCGGAATCGGTCTCGATCGCGACCGGTTTCCTCATCGCCGCCCTGCATCAGGCGGGGCTCGCGACGCTCACGCATACGCCGAGCCCGATGGGTTTCCTGAACGAGATTTGCCAGCGTCCGGGCAACGAGAAGCCCTATATCCTGCTGGTAACCGGATATCCGGCCGAGAATGCCCATATTCCGCTCTACGCGACCGAAAAGAAACCGCTCGAAGCCATTTCCAGCTTCTTCCTCTGAGCATCCGGGAGATCAGCATGGACCCTGCCGAGCCGCAACGCTTCAAGCCCATCCCCGGCTTCTGGCTGATCCTGATCGCCAATGTCGCGATCTATGCCGCGTTGGTGATGGTCGATGGCGATACGAATATCGGTGCGCGCACCATCGCGACCTGGGGCGGCCTCCTGCCGCAGCCATTCATGGAGGAAGAGCCCTGGCGCTACCTCACGGCGGGTTTCCTGCATTTCAGCCTCGTGCATATCACCGCGAACATGATCTGTCTCCTCGCCTGGGGTGTGCCGCTGGAGCGCGGCATGGGAACGCTGCGGTTCCTGCTGCTTTTCCTCGCGAGCATTCTCGGCGGATCGTTCCTGTCGGTCGCGATGCATGAGGCGCCCTTCATCGGGGCAGGTGCCTCCGGCGGCACATCGGGCCTGCTGGGAGCGCTCATGGGCCTGTGGTTTCTCGGGCGAATCGGCGTGCCAACCTCGTTCTTCGTCATCAATATCGGGTTGAATGTCGGCGTGGCGCTGTTTGCCCCCGGGGTGGATTGGCAGGCCCATCTCGGCGGGTTCATCACTGGCTTCGTGCTGGCGCTGCTGCTGGCTCCGCGACCGCACTGGAATATGAGGGATTGACATTTTCCCGAATACGGGAATTTTTCCCGTTTATGAGAAATCTTTCTGCTGCCCCCTCGCCGGTTCCAGAATTGCTCGATCGGCAGATCGGCGCGGGCCTGCGCCGCCTCCGGCAATCGCGCGGCTGGTCGCTCGATGAACTGGCGACGCGTTCCGGCGTGAGCCGCGCAACCCTCTCCCGGCTCGAAAATGCCGAGGTCAGCGCGACGGCTGTCGCCTTGTGCAAGCTGGCGAGCGCCTTCGGGCTCACGGCCTCGCGCCTGCTCCATCAGGTCGAGACGGAGGCCTCGCCGCTGATCCGGCGCGGCGAACAGCCGCTCTGGGAAGATCCGGCCACCGGTTTCGCCCGGCGCGCGGTATCGCCCCCAGCCCAGAACCTCACCGGCGAGGTGATCGAGGGCGCTTTGCCGGCGGGCACGGTGATCGCCTACGATCTGCCCCCGCGCCCCGGCCTTGAACATCACCTCGTGATGCTCGAAGGCGCGCTGACCCTTTCGGTCGAGGGCGTGGCGCATGATCTGCGCCCCGGCGATTGCCTGCGCTACGTGCTGCATGGCCCGACGCGCTTTGAAACACCGCCTATGATGGGCGCGCGCTATCTCATTTTCATGGTGTGAGGGGGAAACATGGCTTTCGAGATCCGCCTTGGTGACTTCGCCGATCCGCGGGTGCGCGCCCTGCTAGAGCATCATTATACCGAGAACCGCGCGGTTTCCCCGCCCGATTCCTGCCATGTGCTCGATTATTCCGCGATGCAGGTGCCGGAAATCACCTTCTTCACGCTCTGGGAGGGCGAGGAACTGCTCGGCATGGGCGCGCTGAAGCAGATCGATGCCGAGGAAGGCGAAGTGAAAGCCATGCGCACCGTTCCCGCCGCCAAGCGCCGCGGCGCGGGCAGCGCCGTGGTGCAGCACGTGATCGGGGAAGCACGCAAGCTCGGCCTCAGGCGTCTCTATCTCGAAACGGGTTCTTATGATTATTTCCGGCCCGCGCGCGAACTTTATCGGCGCCACGGTTTCGCGGCATGCGGTCCCTTCGCGGGTTACAAGCCCGATCCCCATGCCACCTTCATGGTACTATGCCTCCGATAAGGCCAGGGCGTGCGGCTGCCGCGCTTGCCGTGAACGCCCCCTTCTGCTAATGACCCGCGCAATTCGCCGGACCTTCACGGGTTCTGGCGGTTTTGTCGTTTTCCAAAGGCGACTGAACCGCCGGCTTCGCGGCGAGGAAACCACACATTCCGCCGGACGGTTCCGCGACTTTCGCACTGGTCGCCCGCTCGGGCTTCATCCCCGCAAGGGAATGGCCGTTCGCCCCGGAATGGAACGCAACGACGAAGCACCAGTGCCCGCGCCGGAGGCCGTTGAACGGCAGGCGCATCCCGGAGATCTTATGGCTACCACTCAAATGAACCCGTCCCGCGAGGATTTCGCGGCCCTTCTCGCCGAAAGCTTCGAGAAGGCGGATACCGCTGAAGGCACCGTCATCAATGGTCGCGTCGTCGCGATCGAGAAGGACGTCGCGGTGATCGATATCGGCCTCAAGACCGAGGGCCGTGTCGCGCTGAAGGAATTCGCTGGCCCGAACAAGGATTTCGTCCTGAAGATCGGCGACCGCGTGGAAGTCTATCTCGAGCGCGTCGAGAACGCGATGGGCGAGGCCGTCATCAGCCGTGACAAGGCCCGCCGCGAAGAGAGCTGGGTGCGCCTCGAAAAGGCGTTCGAGGCCAAGGAAAAGGTCACGGGCTCGATCTTCAACCAGGTCAAGGGCGGCTACACCGTCGATCTCGATGGCGCCGTGGCCTTCCTGCCGCGTTCGCAGGTGGATATCCGTCCGATCCGCGATGTCGGCCCGCTGATGGGCGTTCCGCAGCCCTTCGAGATCCTGAAGATGGATCGCCGCCGCGGGAACATCGTCGTGTCGCGCCGCACCGTGCTCGAGGAAACCCGCGCCGGCCAGCGCCAGGAACTCGTCTCGAATCTCGAGGAAGGCCAGATCATCGACGGCGTGGTGAAGAACATCACCGATTACGGCGCGTTCGTGGATCTCGGCGGCATCGATGGCCTGCTGCACGTCACGGATATCGCCTGGCGCCGCGTGAACCATCCGTCGGAGGTGCTCGCGGTTGGCCAGACCGTGAAGGTCAAGATCGTCAAGATCAACCAGGAAACCCACCGCATCTCGCTGGGCATGAAGCAGCTCCAGGGCAACCCCTGGGAGGGCATCGAGGCCAAGTATCCGATCCAGGGCAAGTTCACCGGCCGCGTCACGAACATCACCGATTACGGCGCGTTCGTGGAGCTCGAGCCGGGCATCGAAGGCCTGATCCACGTTTCGGAAATGAGCTGGACCAAGAAGAACGTCCATCCGGGCAAGCTGCTCTCCACCTCGCAGGAAGTGGAAGTGCAGGTGCTCGAGGTCGATCCCGTGAAGCGCCGCATCTCGCTTGGCCTCAAACAGACGCTCGCCAACCCGTGGGAAGCCTTCGTGGACAAGCATCCGGTCGGCAGCCTTGTCGAGGGCGAGGTGAAGAACAAGACCGAGTTCGGTCTCTTCATCGGCCTCGATGGCGATGTGGACGGCATGGTGCACCTCTCCGACCTCGACTGGAACCGTCCGGGCGAGCAGGTGATCGAGGAATACAAGAAGGGCGATTATGTGCGCGCCGTCGTCCTCGACGTCGACACCGACAAGGAGCGAATCTCGCTCGGCATCAAGCAGGTAGGCTCGGACCCGTTCGCGGGCGCTGCCGACACCGTCCGCAAGGGCGCGGTTGTCACCTGCGAAGTGCTGGAGGTGAAGGAAGGCGGCCTAGAGGTGAAGATCGCTGGCTCGGACATCACCACCTTCATCAAACGCTCGGAGCTCGCGCGTGACCGGGGCGACCAGCGCCCGGATCGCTTCGCGGCTGGCGAGAAATTCGATGCCCGCGTGGTGCTCTTCGACAAGAAGACCCGCAAGATCCAGGTCTCGGTCAAGGCTCTCGAAATGGCCGAAGAGAAGGAAGCGATGGCGCAGTATGGTTCGGCCGATTCCGGCGCGACTTTGGGCGACATCCTCGGCGCGGCCCTCAAGAAGGGCAAGTAAGCGCCGGCCCTTCCGGGCTTTGGCAAGCATCAGGCCGGCGGGGAAACCCGTCGGCTTTTTCGTGCGGGATGGCCGCACGGAACGGGCTGACCTCGCCCGCTTGCCCGCCTATAACATCGGGATGAGCACCTCTCTTCCGCCGAAAAAGCCGGGCCCCGGCGATCACGTCATCCTCGTTGATGGTTCGTCCTTCGTTTTCCGGGCCTATTTCCAGTCGATCCGGCAGGATCAGCGCTACAATTACCGCTCTGACAGGCTGCCGACGGGCGCGGTGCGCATTTTTGCGACCAAGCTCTTCCAGTTCGTGCGCGAAGGCGCGCGGGGGAAGAAGGCGACCCATCTGGCGCTTGTTTTCGACAAGAGCGAGGATTCGTTCCGCAAGGCGCTCTACCCCGCCTACAAGGCGAACCGCTCGGAGCCGCCGGAAGAACTCGTGCCGCAGTTTCCACTGATGCGCGCCGTGGTGCGCGCTTTCGGCTATGAGCCGGTGGAGATGGCGAAATACGAGGCCGACGACCTCATCGCGACCTATGCCGCCGAGGCGGCCGCGAATGGTGCCGAAGTCACCATCGTCTCCGCCGACAAGGACCTGATGCAGCTCATCGGGCCGGGCATCACGCTCTACGATCCCGCCTCCGGCGAGCGCGAGGAGCGGCTGATCGGGGAAACGGAAGTGCTCGATTATTTCGGTGTGCCGCCGGAAAAGGTGGTGGAGGTGCAGGCGCTCGCGGGCGATTCCACCGACAATATCCCGGGAGCACCGGGAATCGGCGTGAAGACCGCTGCGCAGCTCATCACCGAATTTGGCGATCTTGAATCGCTGCTGGCCCGCGCCTCCGAAATCAAGCAGCCGAAGCGCCGCGAGACGCTGACTAACCCGGAAGTGGTGGCGAAGGTCCGCATCTCGAAAACGCTCGTCACCCTTGTGCGCGATGTGCCGGTGGAACACGCGCTCGAGACGCTCGTCGCACATCCGCTTGATGCTCCGAAAGCCGTGGCCTTTCTGAAAGCCATGGAATTCACGACTCTCACGAAGCGCGTGGCGGAGATTTCTGGCGTCGATTTCGATTCGATCCCGCCCGATCCGACCTATGCCGCGGCTGGCAAGGGCGGGTTGGTGCCCCCGGCCCCTGTCGCGGATGCGGCGAGCACGGCGCCCGCCGCCGTGCCATCGGCCGATGCCCTCACGCCGGCGGGCCTTGCAGCCGAGCGCCTCGCGAAGTTGCGCGCCATGCCGGTGATGCCCGAAAGCTACCCGGCGATCCGCACGCTCGCTGAACTCGAAGCTTTCATCTTCGAGGCGCACGAGCGGGGCGTGCTCTCCTTCGACACGGAAACCTCGTCGCTGGATCCCATGCAGGCCGATCTCGTCGGCGTGTCTCTGGCCATCGAGCCGGGCCGCGCGATCTATGTGCCGCTCCAGCATCGCACCGGCGACGGGCTCTTCGATTCCGGCCTCGTGCCGGGGCAGATCCCGCTCGCCGATGCGCTCGCGGCGCTGAAACCGGCCCTGGAAGATCCTGCTACGCTGAAGATCGGCCAGAACCTGAAGTACGACCTCCTCGTGATGCGCCGCCACGGCCTCGATATTCACCCGATCGACGACACGATGCTCATCTCCTACGCGCTCGATGTCGGGCGCGGCGGGCATGGCATGGATGAACTCTCCCTGCGCCATCTCGGGCATCAGCCGATCTCGTTCGGCGAGGTCGCCGGCAAGGGCAAGGCGATGGTGAGTTTCGACCATGTGCCGATCGACCGCGCCACGGCCTATGCGGCGGAGGATGCGGATGTGACGCTCCGCCTCTGGCTCGCGCTGAAGCCGCGTCTGGTGGCGGAAGGCCTCGCGAATGTCTACGAGACGCTCGAACGCGGCATGCCCGATTGCCTTGCGAAGATGGAGCGGCGCGGAATCGCGATTGACCGCCAGATCCTCTCGCGCCTTTCGGGCGAATTCGCGCAGGGCATGGCGCGGCTCGAGGCGGAAATCCACGGACTCGCGGGCGAGACTTTCAATCTCGGTTCACCGAAGCAACTGGGCGATATCCTCTTTGGCAAAATGGGCCTGCCCGGCGGGCGCAAGACCGCGACCGGAGCCTGGTCCACGGGTGCCGACGTGCTCGAAGACCTCGCCGACCAGGGCCATGCCCTGCCGGAAAGGCTGCTGGAATGGCGGCAGCTCCAGAAGCTGAAATCCACCTATACCGATGCGCTTCCGGGCTATGTGAATGCCGAGACGGGCCGCGTGCATACCTCTTACGCGCTGGCCTCCACCTCTACGGGGCGGCTCTCCTCCAACGAGCCGAACCTGCAGAACATTCCTGTCCGGAACGAGATGGGCCGCAAGATCCGCCAGGCCTTCATCGCGCCGCCGAGCCGCCTGCTGATCTCGGCGGATTACAGCCAGATCGAATTGCGCCTGCTCGCGCATATCGCGGAGATCCCGCAGCTCCGGAAAGCCTTTGCCGAGGGTGTGGACATTCACGCCATGACCGCGTCCGAAATGTTCGGCGTGCCCATCGCCGAGATGACGAGCGAGGTGCGCCGACGCGCGAAAGCCATCAATTTCGGCATCATCTATGGCATTTCAGCCTTCGGGCTCGCAAAGCAGCTGGGCATCGGGCGGGAAGAGGCGGGAGCCTACATCAAGAAGTATTTCGAGCGATTCCCCGGCATCCGCGACTACATGGAGGAGACGAAGCGCCGGGTGAAGACGGAGGGTTTCGTCGAGACCATCTTCGGCCGCAAATGTTTCTTCCCGAACATCGACACGAAGAACCCGAGCGAGCGTGCCTTCCTCGAACGCGCGGCCATCAACGCACCGATTCAGGGCTCGGCGGCCGATATCATCCGCCGCGCGATGCTGCGGATGGATGCGGCGCTCGCCGGCGTGAACTCACCGGCCGAGATGCTGCTTCAGGTGCATGACGAACTGATCTTCGAGGCGCCGGAAGCGGCGGTGGCCGGGGCCATCCCGGTCATCACCCGCGTGATGGAGGAAGCGCCGCTGCCGATCCTCGATCTCAAGGTACCGCTGAAGGTCGATGCCTGCGCCGCCAGGAACTGGGACGAAGCCCATTGAGGGGCAAAGGCACTGAAGTTCCGCCAGAAACCGGCTTTGATGCAAGCCGCGATTCGAGGTGGCTCGAAAGGGCCAACATGAATCACGGGGCTGAAGCGGAAGGCGCCGAAGCTGCGCTTTGCGGGGTTTCCAGTCGGCGCTTCGGCGATCCCTGGCGCCATCGCTTCGCCTGTTCATCCGGCTCGGCTCCCGTCCTCACGCAAATGCCATTTGGCGGACATTGCCGAGAGCCTGTAACAAATGCCGTTCCGAGCCCGAATGACCGAGTAGGATGACACGTGCAGGAACGCCGGTTCGGTTACGAAGAGGAATGGGGCCGTCTGATGCGTCTGGCTCTTGATGGGGATGCTCTCGCCTACCGGACCTTGCTTGGTGCGATCGCGCCGCATCTGCGAAACACGGTTCGGCGGGTTCTGTCTCGCTCCGGACGGGGAACCGCCGATCTCGAGGATATCGTCCAGGAGATCTTGCTCGCTGTCCATGTCAAGCGGGCGACCTGGGACCGGTCCCTCCCTTTCATGCCATGGCTGAACGCGGTGGCACGCTACAAGACCATCGACGCGCTGCGCCGCGCAGGCATTCGCGGAGAGGTTGAACTTGACGGCCTTGCCGACACTCTGGCCGCCCCGGAGGGACAGGAAGATCACACCCTGGACAGCAAGCGCATCCTCCAAGCCCTTGAAGCCCGACAGCGCGACATCGTCGAACAGATCATGCTCATGGGCCGCTCGGCAGCGGAAGTCGGCAGCGCTCTCGGGATGAGCGAGGGAGCGGTTCGGGTTGCTCTCCACCGTTCGCTGAAAAAACTCGCGACGATCTTCAGGACCGGAAGCCATGAAAACTGAAAATTTCATAAGGCTCCTGGCGGAGGATCTTCCCTCAGGGCCGGCCCGCCGGGGGATAGCGCTGACGCGCTGGATGTCGGCGACCGCCGTCGTGACAGGCGCAGCCTTCCTCCTCTTCGCCGGAGCGCGGGCTGACCTGCTTGGCGGTGGCTTGCTGCCCTCAATCATGAAGGTCTTCATGGGGGCCTTGCTGGCCTGGGCGGCGATCGGAGGGGCAACGTCACTCGCGCGACCGGAAGCATCTGTCGTTCAGCCCTTGCAGCGTCTGGTTACCTTCGCTGCCTTTCTGGCGCTTCTTTTCGCCACAGATCTTGTGTTTCGAGGCCCGGATGGATGGCTTGTCCGAATGTTCGGCAAGAGCGTCGTTGTTTGCCTGATGGTCATCCCGTTGCTTGCATTGCCGCCTCTCGTTGTTTCGCTCCATGCCTTGCGGGGTGGAGCAACGACCTCCCCCACCTTTGCTGGCGGGCTTGCTGGCCTCGCTTCAGCTGGCGCGGCGATCATCGCCTATGGGGTATTCTGCACCGAGGACAGCCTTGTTTTCGTCGCGACATGGTATTCGCTGGCTGCGATTTTGGTTGCCGGGCTCGGCGCGGTCTTGGGTCGAACGCTGCTCCGCTGGTAAGCGACGGCGCGCGATCTGAACCGCACGCCATCTTCAAAACTCACAACGGAAAAACATGTCATGAACGCGCGGCTGGGTGTCATCGGTGGGTCCGGACTGTATGACTTGCCGGGGCTGGAGTATCGCCGCGAGGAGATGGTCCAGACGCCGTGGGGCGCCCCCTCCGCAGCCCTGAGATTCGGGCGCATCGGTGCCACCGAGATTGTTTTTCTGCCCCGGCATGGGGATGGCCATCGCTTTTCGCCGGGCGGGATCAACTACCGGGCGAACATCGATGCGCTCAAACGCCTTGGCGTCACCGATATCGTCAGCTTCTCGGCGGTCGGGTCCTACAAGGAAGAACTGCCGCCTGGGACCTTCTTGCTGCCCGATCAGCTGGTGGATCGAACTTTCGCGCGCGAGAGCAGCTTCTTCGGCAATGGTTGCGTCGCGCATGTTCCCTTCGGCGAACCTTTCGGGCCCCGCCTGCGGCACCGGGTTGCCGAAGCAGCAAGGCGGGTCGGCGTGAACATCCGAGAAGGAGGAACAGCGGTCTGCATGGAAGGGCCGCAATTCTCGACACGGGCCGAAAGCCTCTTCTACAAGGGCCAAGGCTACGATGTGATCGGCATGACATCGATGCCTGAAGCGAAGTTGGCACGCGAGGCGGAGATCACCTATTGCATGTGCGCGATGGTGACAGATTTTGACTGCTGGCATCCCCATCATGAGGATGTGAACGTCGAGCTGATCCTGCGGCAGGTCCACGAAAACTCGGAGGCCGCGCGTCGCGTTCTCGCGGCTCTGGCCGCTGATTTCCCGGCGGAGCGCGAGGAATGCCCGGCAGGCTCGCATCGGGCACTCGATTTCGCGATCATCACGGCGAAGGAAGCGCGCGATCCAGCCCTTGTTGCCAGGCTCGACGCGATTGCCGGGCGCGTCCTGCGGTAGGCATTGGCTCCTGGCCTAAAGGCGGAAATCCGAGAACCGGCGCATGAAGCGGCGGTCGATCCAGTCTTTCCACCGCCAGACCCAACGCCCCTCCACGGCCAGCCAAGCGCCGCGACCAGCAATGGCCGAACCGTCGCCGGTCATCAGGATGGTCAGAAAATCAGGGTCAGGCCGGTGCGGCTTGAGAGGCTCGCCCCGCAAGGCGCGGCGGATGTTCCCGGTCAATGCCGCACCCTGACGGACAGCGAAAACCCCGGCCTTGGGCATGGGATCTGATATCATTGTCGCGCAATCCCCGACGGCGAAGATCGCGGGATCGCCGATCGAGGCAAGGGTGGGCGCGATGGCGAGAAAGCCGCCGGTGGTTGTCGCCAGACCTGTCTCGCCCAGCCATTCCGGTGCCTTGGCCGCGGTGGACACAAGGACAGCTTCGGCCTCGACAGAGCGTCCATCCTCGGCACGAATACCATCGGCAGTGATTTCCACGACGCGAAAGGAATCCAGCACGGTGACGCCCTGCCGGGCGAGTGTATGGCGGACAAGCCGGCGAACGCCCGCGTTCAAGGTCGGGACAAGCCCGTTACCCGTCGCGATGGCGATCCAGAACGGACGGCCGGCGGTCTCGAGATTGCCCAATCGTGCTTTGAGTGCGAGCGCCAGTTCGATCCCGGCGGCGCCGCCACCCACCAGCACGATCCGGCGCGGCCCATCCGGGCGTGCGGCATCGGCCAAAAGAGCGTCGAGCCTCTCGAGAAAGGTGCTGATCGGCTTGACCGCGATTCCATGCTGCCCGGCACCGGTGATCCCGGAAAGGTCTGGTGTGATCCCGATATTGAGCGAGAGCATGTCATAGGGGATCATGCTGCCATCTTTGGTTCGCACATGGCGGTTCACCCGGTCGATCCCGTTCGCGGCGGAAGCCACGAGCGACACGCCTGAAACCCGCGCGAGACGCCCGAGATCGATATGCATCTCGGAATGGCTGTAGAACCCGGCAACATGGCCCGGAAGCATGCCTGAATAGGGTGTAAGCAGCCGATCTGTCACCAGCGTCACCGCGATATCCGGCTCGGGATGTTCAGCCAGGGCGCGGATGACCTGAACATGGGCATGCCCGCCCCCGACAAGGACCAGCTGCCGGCTCATCGGAAAAGCGCCTCCCCCAGTTGGGCGATGACCGCGCGCGTGCGCGGGGCCAATCTGTCCCCCACGGCCAGTTGCCCGCGAAGCCAGTCGAGATCGGCAAGCTCATCCATGTCGCGCTGCGCGGAAAGAAGCCGGACATTCAGATTGGCCGTTGATGCACGACGCAAGGTTTCATCCAGCACCGTTGGCGTGCTCCAGGCCATCGGGGCGCAGAGCGTTGCGGCGGCTTCGAGGCTGCGCACACCCAGCAGGCAATAGCCGCCATCAACGCTCGGGACGATTACGACCTCGTCAGGATTGCCTTTCCGAAGACAATGCGCTGCCTCAACGAGAACATCGCTGCCGAGGAGCGGCACGTCCGCGCCCATGATCATCGCGCCAGCCGGACAATGCCTCAGGCATGTTTCCAAGACCTCGAGCATGGTTGCGCCGAGATCGCCGGCATCAGCATAGGCGAGGCGCCATTCCGGGCCCAGGATCGCTGCGATTTCCTGTGCCGCATCAACTGGCCGGAAAAATGCCCGGGGCTCGATCTCCGCACGATCAGCAGCCTCGCGCGCCGCACGCGCAGAATCCTCCAGAAAGGCGCTGCACAGACGCGCGGCGGCTTCTGGCCCGATGCTGGCCGCAAGACGAGTCTTGCTGATGCCCGGGCGCGGCGGTTTGCACATCAATCCAAGGCCGATCGGTGCAAGGGTCATGGCCGGGATCTCGCACCACTCCGCGAAGTCATCGCCTCGCGCCCGATCACCCAGAGGATCTTGACTCCGGCCCGGATGGTTCCGCTCACCGTTCCCGACACCTTCGACACACCGATCCTGCGACGGTAATCAACCGGGATCTCGAATATGGGCAATCCCCGCCGCGCGGCCTTGATCTGCATCTCGACGGTCCAGCCGAAATTCAGGTCAGCCATAACGAGTTGGTCGAACGCATCGCGGGAAATCGCCCGGAATGGGCCAAGATCGGTGAAATTCCTGCCCCAGATGAGCCGGATCAGCGTGCAAGCCAGCCAGTTCCCGAAGATTTGCTGAGGTGTCAATGCGCCTGGCTCCCGCTTGCCCAGGACGCGCGAGCCAAGCGTGAAGTCCGCTTCTCCCGCGAGGATCGGCGCCAGCAGGCGGGGCATGGCCGAGAGATCATCGGCCGCGTCTCCATCGACAAACACGAGGATGTCAACCGGCGGAAGCGCCGCGATTGCTTCCAGACAAGCGCGCCCGTAACCCGGACCTGTCACCTCGACCACGATTGCCCCGGCGCGTCGGCCGATCTGTGGTGTCCCGTCATTGGATCGAAAATCACCAATGGCGACCGCATCGACGAAAACAGGCATGGCTGCGAGCACGGCCGGCAGCGCGCCCGCTTCGTTACGCGTGGGAATAACCACGCCGATCCTCTTGCCGCCGAGGCTCATCGCTTCACCTCGCGCGCCCCGAGGCGTTCGTGCAGCGCGATCGCCCCGAAGAGCGGTGCGAGGTGCAAGGCAGCAAGCCCGTAGCTGTGAATGTCGCGCAGGCCCGCGGCGGCAAGCGGAAAAAACAGGAAATAGATCGGCAGGCCGACAGCGCCGAAGATCAGGACCCAGGAACCGCTGGCAGCCGCAAGAGGGAGAAACCACGCGGCATACCAGGGAAACTGTGCCGGCGAGAGATAGAAGAGCAAACCGGCGAGAATGGAGGCCCGGCACACGAGCCCGGCTGAACCTTTCCCGGATCGAAGGCCGATCGCGAGGCTCGCGCCGGCAGCGACGCTGACAATGGCTGCTCGAAGAACCAATTCACCCGTTCCGGGCCCGAAACCTTGAAAAAACAGGAAGGAAAGCCACGCAAATGGGGCATTATTGATGCTCCATCCACCGGCATAGGCGGTGAGCCCGGCCTGCGCCGGGAGGCTCGCCCAGAGCAGTGGCCCGCAAGTGAGCAGGGTGATGCTTCCAAGGCCAAGCGAAAACTCGAAAAGCCTCCGGCGATCCGGCCAGAGCGCCCTTGCGAGAAGCGGGGCGAGCAGAAGCGGCCAAAGCTTCACACCCACCGCCAGCCCAAGCCCGATCCCGGCGGCGAGCGCGCGATTCCGGCTCGCTGCAAGCAGCGCAAGCAGAATAGGAGGAGCCAGGGCCGCATCGATATGGGCCTGGCCTGTCAGGCAGAAGGCCATCAGAGGGTTGCACCAGTAAAGCGCACCCATGAGCATGGAGCCGCCGTTGCTCCGAAGCCAGTGCCAGATCAGGATCGCCGTCGCCGCCTCCGCCGAGAAGATGACAAGGCGCAATCCATCAAGCTTCCAGGGCGCGATCCAGTGGGCGATGGCAAACAGGGCTTGAGCGGAACCTGGATAGATGGACCGGAGATCGGGAAAGTTGATGGCCTCGATCACCCCTCGACCGGCTTCAACCAGGCCGGTGAGCGCGGGGGGCACGTCGCCCAGCAAGTTCTGGGGCGAAAGGGTGTAGGGATTGAAGCCTCGCGCCACCATCGCGCCATCAAGGAGGTAGCGGTAGTGATCATCCTCCAGCATCGGGCCGGCGCCCAAATACGGCAGACGCATGAGAATTCCGGCAGCTGCGATGGCGGCACCAATGCCCCAATGCGGCGCCATTCCCCGTGCAAGCCAGATGGCCCAGACCACAAGCCCCCCCGACAGTGTCAGCAGGCCGAACAGGGAGAGGGCCACGCCCCAGCTGTCTCTTGCAGCCCCGGATAATGGACCAAAGGCGCGCGCCAGCACCAAGTGGGACAGAATCGCAACGGCCAAGGCAGAGAGCAAGATCCCAAGCCGGAAATCCCGCAGGCGCGACCGCTCGTCAGGAAGTGAAGATGGCACATTCATGAACCGGGAATGGTCCGCGCAAGAAGCTTGCCCCAGTTCGGATCGTAGGGGTGAGGCTTGCCCGGTTCATCGCCCTTGACCAGCACACGCCCTTCGGCCGCCCAGCGAAACACGCCACCGCGGAGGTTGAAGATCTGCCCTTTGGTGAGGGGCGCGAGTTCCCGCAGGGTCTGCATCAGCACCTGCGACGACCGCACGCCAACGGCACAATAGAAAACAACAGGCTGACCACCCAGTTTGTCTCGATGCGCGCTGAGAATATCCTTCGCCGAGCTGCCTGGCTCGATGCGGATTGCCCCGGGAAGATGTCCGGCCTCGAATTCCTCCCGGGTGCGCACGTCGAACAGGGTGACCGGGCTCGTGGCCATCATGCTTGCCAGCTTGGAGGCGGAGACGTCATCAACCGGGTAACGCCGGATGATTTCGCTTTCGACATCCTCGAGCGTGACCTTCGGATTGGTCGGATCGAGTATCGAGGGGCCATGGATCGACGAAAGTTTCAACACGTTGGCCAAGGTCAGCGCTGCGACAAGGAGCAAGCCGGCCGCGTAACCGATTGCACGCGAACGAGGTGAGATGCTTGTCACCATATGTCTCCCGTTTGGACCCTTCGGATTTGCCACATTCACGATATGGGCAGGCTGCGGTTGAGCGACCAGTCGTAATCATCCTCAACAATCCGCGGCGATCTCGCGAGCTTCTGCTTCAGCCCGGGCTGCGCAAAGGCGAGGAAATGCGCGATCAGGCCGGCATCGTTGCCGCCGAAATCCTCAATGAACCACTTGTAGATCGACGAGACCCTGAGCCCGCCCGAGGGAAGCACCGTTACCCCACGCGGATGGTTGATGAAGTCGCGCGCGGCTTGATCGAGGTCGGCCTCAAGCGTGGCCGCACGCCAGGCGCGGTTGAGAAGATTGGGGCAACCATAGGAGGCGCAATTCACCACGTAATGAACGCGCGGATCCTTGAAAGTCGGACGCATGATGGAATGCTCGATGTCATCGAGCGAGAGACGGCGGCCTTCCACCGTCACCCGAGGCTGACGCCACGGGCCGGTATAGGCCTTCGGGTCGAGCCATGAATCGCTTTTGATATCGCGGATCGAGGCAACCGGATACCGGTCGATCACGACCTTGAGGGTGACGGCATTATAGAGGTTGCCCCAATAGGCCAGCGCCTCGTCGCGGGCCATGGTGGAGGGCTGGCGCTGCGCCAGCTCCGCGATATAGGCATCAAGTGCCGCGCGATCGGCTGCATGGGCGCGCCAGCCGGCGTAATCGACCCGCGTCACGCCATCCGGGCTCGGCTTCACATAGCGACGCAGAAGAGCATCATAAGGTGCATCGGCGTCACCCTGTGCGGCTGCGATTCCGCCCGGCGCGAACACAAGCAGAAGGCCAAGTGAAACACTGAGCCCAAGGGCCTGGCGACGATCAGGTTTGGGTGGGCTGTTGCGCATGAATGCGACCTCCACAGAATTCATAGGATTTGTCTTCACGCATTCCGGCCCTCGAAGCGCTTGCGCAGCGGAATGGCCGCAAGCGAAAGTGCCGCGAGCCCGGCGAGCCCCGCGATGATCTCAGGCGTCAGGATCGAACCCGGTGTGATGGCACCGCCCTGATCCAGAACCGAACCCAGGCCTGCCCCTGCGAGCGAGAAAACGGCGGTGCCGGGAATGATCCCGAAAAAGGTGGTCAACACATAGGTCAGCAGCTTCACGCCCACGAAGGCCGGAACGAGATTGACAAGGAAGAAGGGAAAGAGCGGCACGAGACGGAGCACGAGCAGGTAGGGGCCGGCATTACGACGGATGCCCTCTGCCAGCCTCGCCGCCGGCGCTCCGAAGCGATCCAGCGCGTTCTCGCCAAAGATCGCCCTGGCGAAGAGGAAGATCAGCGTCGCGCCGATCGTGGCAGCGGTCACGGTCAGCAGCGTTCCGAGCGTCGCGCCGAACAGGAATCCTCCCGGCAGGGTGA
>JADCCH010000177.1 GCA_020252865.1 Methylobacterium sp. | reverse complement strand
GCTGGCGCTCCGAATAGGACTGCTCCGGCTGAGCTTCCGAGCGATAGAGGTCGCGCACGACTTCGGCAACCGCGATGAGATCACCCGAATTGATCTTTGCTTCGTATTCCTGGGCGCGGCGGCTCCACATCGTGCGCTTGATGCGCGCGCGACCGGTGAGAACGTCCAGCGCCTTGGAAATGGCCGAGCTTTCGGAAAGCTTGCGCATGCCCACGCTCGCGGCTTTCGCCACCGGAACGCGAAGGGTCATCTTCTCTTTCGTGAAGTTCACCACGAACAGTTCGAGCTTGAAGCCCGCGATCTCCTGCTCTTCGATCGCCGTCACCTGGCCCACGCCATGGGCCGGATAGACGATGAATTCACCCGGGTTGAACACATCCCGCTGCGTCGTCTTCTTGGTGCTCATTTCATCCTCTTTTCGCCGCGCGCCGCTTTCGCGATGCGAGCGAGAATGGCGTGCCTGACGCACGCGAAACCAAAGACTGGCCCAGGACCAGTAATCCCGGAGCCGAGGGCTCAACAGACCCAATCGAGGCTGCGCCTCTCCACAAAACAGAAAGCCGACCCAAACGCCCGAAGAACGCTGGAGCCGGATAAACCCGTTCAATGTGAAAGAAGAAGGCGCAAAGAAAATGCCACCGAATTCGACTGTTAAGAAACTCTAGCACGAAAAACGGGGAAAATCAAAGGAAGTGCTCGCTACCGTTCCCCCGCTAAGGCGAATGGTTAACAGCTTCAATCGCCCTCGCCGGGTTTCGGCGAGAAATGCGCCTCGAACTTGCCGGGCTTGCCGTCCCATTCCTTCGCATCACCCGGCGCCTCGCGCTTGATAGTGATGTTCGGCCATTGGCTTGCATATTCGGAATTGAGCTTCAGCCAGCTCTCGAGGCCCGGCTCGGTATCCGGCTTGATGGCCTCCGCCGGGCATTCCGGTTCACAAACGCCGCAATCGATGCACTCATCGGGATGGATCACGAGCATGTTCTCGCCCTCGTAGAAGCAATCCACCGGGCAGACTTCCACGCAATCCATGTATTTGCACTTGATGCAATTTTCGGTGACGACATAGGTCATCATCGTTCTCCGTGAGGAACCGCGGGTTCAAGGCCCGGGTGAAACATTCGAGGCGCTTTCTGCTTCGCTAATGCCGAATGGCGTTCGGGGCAAGTGCCTGCCGATCAAAGCCCGCCCGCCAAGACACGATTCAGATTTGGCCGATTTCCGTTCCCGGTTGCGCGCCATCGAGCCGGCTGTAGAGGGCAAGGCCATCCTCCGCCGAGCCGCGACGCTCGGAAAAGGCGTCGACCCGCACGATCCAAGTGCGACCGGGCAGCGCGAGGGTTAGAACATCGCCAGGCTTCAACGAATAGCCGGGTTGCGTCACGCGCAGGGCATTCACGCGGGCATGGCCTTTTCGCACCAGTTCAGCCGCCGCCGAACGGGTGCGCAGGAAGCGCGCATGCCAGAGGAAAAGATCGATGCGCTGGCGCGCGGGAAGCAATGAGCCCGGAGGTTCGGCTTTGTCCCGCTTTCGCGCCATGCGGCCTCAATTCTTGCCTTCGAGCTGGGCCTTGAGGGCAGCGAGCTTCGCGAAAGGCGAATCCGGATCCGCCGCCTTCTCGCCCTTGCGGCCAGGCTGCGGTCCGCTGGTCGCGAAGACGCGGTGCTCCGGCCCGCGCTCGCGGTTCTCGCGATCCGGGCGGCCCCCCTTGTGGAAGGGCTTTTTGCCGCGATCGCCCTGCGGACGATCCTCGCGCTTGCCGAATTTCTCGAACGTCTCGCGCCGGTCGCGGCGCTGGTCATCGTGGCGGCGCGGCACTTCGCCGCTTCCGGTCGGCGCACTCTCTGCCGGCCGCGGCTGCTCGCCGGGTTTCGGACCCCGCTTCCACGGCGGCGGGCCACGACGCTGCTCGCCGCTGCGTTCGCCGGCGGCCCCCTCGGCCTGCTGGCCCGTACGATTGGCTCGGTTGGGCCTGCGATCGCCGCGATGCTGCGGCCGCTCGCCGCGAGCCATGCGCCAGACTTCGACAGGGATCGGCAAGACCGGGGCAGCCGTTTCATCGGCGGGGGCTGCTGCGGCAGGTGCCTCAATGGCCTCGGATGCAGGCTCGGGCGCGACTTCCTCCGGCGCCTCGGCGGGAGCCTCGACCTCGGCCGGAGCCGCTTCTGGCTCTGCCTGGACTATCCCGGGTGCATCGGCCTCCACCGCTTCAGTCATGCCCTCACCCCCGGATGCGGGTTCGGCCGGCTTGAAGGGTTCCATCGGCGCAACCACCGCGCGCTTGATCGGAACGGTGATCGCCGGCCCCTGCCGCGTTTCGGAACGATAGCCGAGCCCCTTCAGCACTTCGGCGAAATCGGCACCCGCCGCACCCACGAGCGAGGTCATCGCGCCAGTCACGACGAATGCGTCGCCATCGGCGGCGCCCGCCGGCGGTTCACCCTCGGACACGCCTGGGCGATAGGTGATCGCCGGGCGGATGAGATCCGCGAGGCGCTCGAGAATGTCGATGCGGATCGCGCGCGGCCCAGCGACACGATAACCCGCGATGCGATAAAGCTCGGCCGGGATTGCCGGATCGACCGGAATCGAGGTGCGGCCGGAATAGGCGAGATGGCTTACATCCTTCAGGCCGGAATCATCGCCGCCGGTGAAAAGCACGTGAAGCTGCGCGGCGAGGCTGCGCGGGCCGGGTTTCATCAGCACCGGCAGGAAGAGGTGATGCGCACCAAAGCGCACGCCGAGCTTGCGAAGTTCGCCGCGGGCATTCTGGTCCAGCGCGCGGACGTCATTCGAAACCGCATTGCGATCGAGAACGCCGAGATTTTCGGCAAGCCGGAAGGCAATGCCCCGCGCGAGGCCCGTAGCGCCCTCACCGCTTTCCAGCGCGAAGAGCGGACCGAGATGCTTCTGGACCTGCGCTTTCAACCAGAGGCCGAGGCGCGTTTCGGCCATTTCGCGATGAAGCCCCGCGAGTTCCTCGTCGGCCAGCAGCAGGAAGCGCGGCTCCAGCGCCCTCGCACCCGCCTGCAGCACCGCGATCGGCTCACCGATGAAGCGGATGATGCCATCGAGGGACAGGGTAATCTGGTCGTCATTTGCCGTGGAGAGCCGCGTCGCGCGCGCCTCGATCTCGCCGGCCAGCGCCTTGGAGGCGGCGGCGCGCAGGGCCTTCGCCTCCTGCCCCTCGGCACTCGGATCGGGCGTGAAGCGGAAACCGGCGAGGCGACCGATATTCTGGCCCGCGACGATGACCTCTCCGGTCGGGCTCACGTCTGCTTCCATGATCGCATTCTCTTTCAAGCGTCGCATCAGAACCGAGGTGCGCCGATCCACGAAACGTTGCATCAGCTTTTCGTGGAGCGCATCGGAAAGCCTGTCCTCTAGCGCGCGCGTCACGTTCTGCCAATGCGCTGGATCAGCGAGCCAGTCCGGCCGGTTCGCGCAATAGCTCCAGGTTCGCATATGGGCGAGCCGCCAGGCGAGCGTGTCGATATCGCCATCCAGCCGGTCGCAGGCGCGGATCTCGCGGGCGAACCAATCGCTGTCGATGGCCCCCTTCCGCATGATCGGCTCGTAGAGAGAAACCACGAGATCTGCATGAATATTCGGGGAAACCTTGCGATAATCCGGCAATTGGCAGAGATCCCACAAGCGGCGTACGCCATCGCGCGTTGAGGCCAATGAGCGCACACCCGGCCGGCCGCTTGCGATATCCAGCGTCACCTCATCCTCGGACTTGCCTGCGCGAATGAGGTCGATTTGCGCAGAGTTGCGCGAAAGGCTCGCTTCAAGTTTTTCAAGCGAGGTGAAGTCGAGAACGCCGTTTCGCCACCAGGCGAAGGGGAGGGGGTCGAAGCGGTGCTCCTCGATCGCCTCGACGAGTTCCTCCTCGAAAGGCGCGCAGCGGCCCGTCGTGCCGAAGGTGCCATCCTCCTGCGCGCGGCCCGCGCGGCCCGCCACCTGCGCCATCTCGGCCGGCGTCAGGCGGCGATGTCTTTTCCCGTCGAATTTCCGGTCGGAGGCGAAAGCGACATGCCCGATCTCGAGGTTGAGCCCCATGCCGATCGCATCGGTCGCGACGATATGGTCGACCTCGCCCGCCTGGAACATCGCAACCTGCGCGTTTCTCGTGCGTGGAGAGAGCGAGCCCATCACCACGGCAGCCCCGCCCCGCTGGCGACGCACCAGCTCGGCAATCGCGTAAACCTCCTCTGCCGAGAACGCGATGACGGCCGAACGTGCAGGGAGCCGCGTGATTTTCTTTTCGCCCGCGAAGGTGAGCTTGGAGAGCCGCGGTCGCGTCGCGATCTGCACGCCGGGCAGAAGCCGCTCGATCAGCGCCCGCGCCGTGCCGGCTCCGAGCAGCATGGTCTCGCTGCGCCCCCGCCGGTTCAGAACCGCATCCGTGAAGACATGACCGCGATCCGCATCGGCGATGAGCTGCACCTCGTCGATCGCAACGAAGCTCACCACGAGGTCTCGCGGCATGGCCTCGACGGTCGAGACCCAGTAGCGTGGGTTCGGCGGCTTGATCTTCTCCTCGCCGGTGACGAGCGCGACCGCATGAACTCCGGCCCGTTCGACGAGCCGATGATAGACCTCGCGGGCCAGCAGGCGCAGCGGCAGGCCGATGAGCCCCGAATCGTGGCCCAGCATCCGCTCGATCGCCAGATGCGTCTTGCCGGTATTGGTCGGGCCGAGAACAGCCGTGACGCCGCGCCCGCTGCCGACGGGGCCGGATTGCGCGGGGGAAGGCGGACGCGTCACAACCGTCTCCGGAATGGGCCGGGCGGAACCCGGCTGCCCGCTGACGGGCCGGTCTTGATGAACGAGATGTGGCGCCCGGCATGCCGTTTCGCAAGGCTTGCGCCAGCAGGGCACCGTCTAGCTGTGCCGTTTACGAACAGAAATCGTTCCCGCCCGAGAGTCTTCGGAAAGATTTCGAACGGGACTGGAACGAATCGCAATCGAATCGGCGACTCTCCCTGAGTCACGGTTTGTTCACGCACAAGATGTGGCTGAGTCAATCCGCATCTCTCCCAGATCTTGTGATTCTGCTCGACTCTGCGCGAGACTCGCAAAGGCGCCGCTCGACTCTCCCGCCGAGTCGGACAGAATCGCCTGTCAAGTGAAACATGTGGGAAATCATGGTTAATACTTGGTCGCGAGGGCAGCGCATCTTCTGGCATGGTTGTGTTAGGAATTGGTGCGGATGCGGAACGAATCATCGACGAATCAGATTTCAGGGTTCGAACATTCTTTTCGGGAAAATGCGATGAATCGTGGTTTCCTGTGCAAGAACAGGGATTTAACTGCTCAAAAACGCAGAGGGGCGCGCGGTCTTCCAACCATGCAGGCCCTCATCGTCCGCGTGGAAAGCCATGCGCGAAGTTAAGCCCCTGTCCCGTTCTGGGGCATTATCGCGGGCTTGACTGGAAGCGCCGGGCTTCGATGACCGAGGTTCCGACCAGGGTGCGCACCGAGATGCGATAGGGCATCAGCGCCCGCCCGCCATTCACCGGCGCGAGCCAGGTATCGATGTTGCGATTCTCGGTCATGAATTTTACCGCCCGCCGATCCGGCCGGTGGCCTGCCACGGGCACGTAGCGCGCGGTGCAAACGAGCACCGGACCGACATAGCCATCCTCGGCCTGCACGTTGCGGATGCCCGCGAAGCTCAGCACCACGTCGAAGCGCTGCGTGCCATCGAAAACCGGGAGGCGACGCTCGCAATTCGCGCTGTCGAGCGGATTGCCATTCAGCACGGGCATCACCAACGCGCTGATGGGATCGATCACGCCCTGCCTGTGCTGATCGCGCAGGGGAATTCGTCCTTCCATCGGCAGTTCGAGGGGCGGTGCGATGATCACGCCCCGCACATTGCCGCTGGAAGCCCCGATCTGGATGGTGCGCGAGGCGCTGCCATTCGTCGCGGTCGCCGCGAAACCATTGGAAAGCGGCAGCGCGCCGCCAAGCCCGCCCCGGGCGGTGCCGGAACCGGAGCCATTCATCAGGGCCCCCACGAGGCCCGTGAGCGCGGCGCTGATATTGATGCTGTAGGAACCATTCTCCACCACACCGGAAAGACTGGCCCTTCCAATCGTGAGACCGGCCAGCGTGATGGAATAGGTGGCATCCACTGTCCCGGCCCGCGTCTCGCTGGCGGCCAAACCCAGCAGGAGCCCGGCCAGGGCGATCGGCGTGGAGCGCTTTCGCAAGGCGTTCATTTGTTCTGCCTGCCCCTGCATCGCGCCCATGGGCGCGGGTGGACGCCCCCCGCGCCCGCTCATCCGCTGCGCTGCCCGAATACGGGCTGAAGCGCGAAAAGAGATCTTACTCTTGAACGCAAGCGTGATTCGGCGCAACTCGGCGCTTTCGTCGCGCCTCGCGCGCTTCGCTGTTGACCCGGGGAATGGCTTCGACTATACGCGCTGTCTCGATTTCCCGAACCCAAGCGAGGAAGGCGGTTGCGACAGCACGGCCCCCGGCGTTTGGGTTGTCCTCCGCCCCTGTGGCGAGACCCGAAGGATCAAGACCATGTCGCGTCGTTGCGAACTCACGGGCAAGGGTGCCCTGGTTGGCCACAAGGTCAGCCACTCCAACCGGAAAACGAAGCGCCGCTTCCTGCCGAACCTTGTCAACGTGACCCTAATGTCGGACGCGCTGAACCGTTCGGTGCGCCTTCGCATTTCGGCCAACGGCCTGCGCACCGTGGAGCATCGCGGCGGTCTTGATGCCTTCCTGCTCAAGGCGGGCGAGGCCGAGCTGTCGCCGACAGCCCTCGGTCTCAAGCGTGAGATCACCAGGAAGCTGAACGGCTGAGGCTTGGTTCACGGGCGAATGATCAGGGCGGCTTCTGCCGCCTTTTTTGTTGCCTATTCGCGATAGGCGAAACGCAGCGCGATGTTCCGCTGCAGGATCGAGAAATTGTTGTCGGACATCAGCGTGAGGATCGCCCGGCCATCGCTGGCGCGGTGGATCATCAGCACCTCCATGTTGTCGATCTGATAGGCCATGTTGGCTTCGATCAGCGTTTCGCCGTCGAGTACGGCACCGGGCACGATGCGCGCCAGCGGTATCCGGCGGATGCGGAACGCGACACCCGAGAAGGGCGAGAAACGCCGCTCGAGAATGAGCATGTCCCCACCTGGCAGGAAGTTCAGGTCCGTGATGTCGAAATCGCGGCTGCGCTCGACGAAGAAGGTGCTCGATTGCGATCCGGTGATGATCCAGCCGAGGATGCGCTCCGAGGGCTGCCCGCCTGGCGCCTGCTCGGCAATCGCGATGAGAGAGCCGGCATGGCGCGAACCGAGAGGCAGGATGCCCAGCGCCTCGATGCCCTGGTTCACACCCAGCCGCCGCATCTCGTCCGGCGTCGGCACGAGCGTTCCCCGCCCCTGAGGCCCGTTCGGGCCGATCTCGAACCGCAGGATCTGGTGCACGCGCTCCACGCTCACGAAGAGCCGGTTGCCGATCCGCGTCATGCCTTCGGTGTCGAAGTAGCGCGTGCGCTTCATCCGGCGCCCGTCCGGCGCCATCATCGGCGCGATGCGGACATTCTCGAGCCCCAGAAGACGCTCTGCGGAATCCGAGATGAAGCTTCCGGCGATCCAGTAAGCCTGATCGGAAGCCGCGATGAAGCCCTTGCCATCCGAATCGATCACGCCGGAGGAGATGCCTCCGAATTCACGGAGATCCCCCTGCAATTCGAGGCCACCCAGAAAGACAAGCGGGCCGAATTCGCGCCGCTCCGGTTCTGATACCAAGAAGCCCGGCAGGGGATAGGCCGTGATCCGCGTGGGTTGCCACGCGAAACTTTCCGCCCCTTCCGCACGCTGGGCCAAGGCGGCGCGCGGAAACGCCGCCAGGGCCGGGAGGGCAGCCAGCAGGCCGCGGCGCGAGAGCTTCGGCATCAGGCCGCGCGCCTGCCGCCGCCACCCGCATCCTCGCTGAAAAGTTCGGCGAGCTTCTCGGTCATCACGCCGCCGAGTTCCTCCGCATCGACGATGGTCACCGCACGCCGATAGTAGCGCGTGACATCATGCCCGATGCCGATGGCGATGAGTTCCACCGGCGAGCGGGTCTCTATCGCCTCGATGACCTGCCGGAGGTGCCGTTCGAGGTAATTGCCGGAATTGACCGAGAGCG
>JADCCH010000176.1 GCA_020252865.1 Methylobacterium sp. | reverse complement strand
GCAAGTCCAGGGTTTCGGGCCGCGAAATGGCGGTGCGCCTGCGCACGGCCGGCAAGCGCACCACGAGCCAGCAGAAATGGCTCGAGCGGCAACTGAACGATCCCTATGTCGCCAGGGCCAAGTCCGAGGGCTGGCGCAGCCGCGCGGCCTACAAGTTCAAGGAAATCGACGACAAGTATCATTTGTTGAAGCCGGGCATGCGCATCATCGATCTCGGCTGCGCGCCGGGCGGCTGGTGCCAGCTCGCGGCCGAGCGCGTGGGCTCCACGGAAGCCAATCCGCGCGTGATCGGCATCGATCTCCTGCCGGTCGACCCGATCCCCGGCGTGAAGCTCATCGAGATGGATTTCATGAGCCCCGAAGCCGATGACTGCCTCAAGGCCGAGCTTGGCGGGCTGGCCGATGGCGTTCTCTCGGACATGGCGGCGAACACCACGGGCCACAAGAAGACCGATCACCTGCGCATCATCGGCCTTGCGGAAGGCGCGGTGGCCTTCGCCCGCGAGGTGCTGGCACCCGGCGGCTTCTTCCTGTGCAAGCTCTTCCAGGGCGGGGATACGGCGAAGCTCGTGACCGAACTCAAGCGCGATTTCGCGACCGTGCGCCATGTGAAGCCTCCGGCGAGCCGCGCGGATTCAAGCGAGCTCTATGTGCTGGCGACGGGATTCAGGAGGTAATCACTTCCCCGGGTTTTCATCCAGCCATGCCTCGATCTCATCGAGGCTCGCGCTGAACGGGTAATCCCTGTCGCCGAAGACGATCTTCATCGTCTCGCCATCGCGCAGCATGTAGCCGCCATGGGCCAGAACCCGCTTGTCAGGTTTCTGGCAGATCATGACGTGTAAATTGTAACGGATGGCGAGGCGCTTGGCCCGCCGCTCCCGCGAGGCGATGGCTTCTTTCCGACTCATGCGAGCCTCACTCCCACTCGATGATTGACAGGCTCGACAACCACCTGAGTTCACGCCACCAAAAATCATATCTGGCGACAAGATACTGCCAATCATTCCCGAAAATCGCGGGTTTCTTGAAATTGTTGGATTTTTCCGGCGAGCCTCGAAAAAATGCGCTTTCGGGCACGTTCGTCATCCGAGGGAGGCAGGAAAAATCTGACCCGATCCGAGCATTTCGTCAAATCCCAAGCTTAACTTTACCGCCAAGGCAGCCCATTGTCCCTCTGGCCGGCGAACTGGCTCCATCCCGGAGCAGCCCTTCGCAATATGCTTATATCTGCTGTGCCCCCGATGCTCATCCGGCTGAAACCAGACTCCTTGGTTGAATTTTGCGCGGTTGCGCCGACGGAGCAACAGGGATCTGCGGCGCGGTTCCATGCGCAAAGTCGATCGCCCCTCGTGGTGAGCTGGCCGGCGAAGACCGCCGGTGGCTGCTGGCCGAGGGCGGAATGGGGCTGTATTGACTGATTATTCAGTTTGGGGAATTGATTTCATCCGTGGCGATAACGTTTCGGGTCCCCATCATGGCCATGTGTCTGGTTGCGAGGTCCAGCATCGGATCCCGCTCGTGGCCGATGCGGATCTGCATGAACCCCTCATCACCCACGGGACGCCGGAGGCCAGGAACGCTTTGACGGGTTCCGGCTTTGGTCTTAACCGGCATGAGGGTAACGCGCCTTTTCTCATCCCCGCCTTCCTCCTTGCCCGCAACCAAGCCCGAGAGACCCGCCATGGCCGCAACGCTGATCACCAATGCCTGCATCGTCGATGGCACCGCCGATCGCCCGACCGATCCCGTGAATGTGCTGATCGAGGGAGGGATCATCCGCGAGGTTGGTTCAAAAGTGCGATCGGAGAAGGCGCGGGTGATCGACCTGGCCCGGCGGACGCTGATGCCCGGCCTGATCGACGCCCATGTGCATGTGGTGGCCGTGAGCGCCAATCTCGGCACCAATGCCGAACTGCCCGATTCGCTCGTCACGGCGCGTTCGTTCAAGGTGATGAACGGCATGCTGATGCGCGGCTTCACCACCGTGCGCGATGTCGGCGGGGCCGATCATGGCCTCGAAGTGGCCGTGGAGGAGGGGCCGATCCCCGCGCCGCGCCTTGTGCGTTCGGGCAAGGCGCTGAGCCAGACCGGCGGGCATTGCGATTTCCGGGGACGTTTCAACGATCGCCCGGCGATTGAGAGCGGTTTCCGCCTCGGCGCGCTGGGCCGGCTTTGCGATGGCGTGGCCGAGGTGCGGAAAGCCGCGCGCGAGGAGATCAAGCAGGGCGCGGCTTTCGTGAAGATCATGGCGAATGGCGGCGTGGCCTCGCCCACCGATCCCATCCACTTCCTCGGTTTCGCGCGCGAGGAAATCCTTGCTGCGGTGGAGGAAGCGAAGAATGCAGGGACTTATGTCTCCGCGCATCTCTACACGGCCGAGGCCATCCGGCGCGCGGTGGAATGCGGGGTGCATTCCCTCGAACATTGCAACCTCATCACGCCGGAAGTCGCGAAACTTGCGGCGAAGGCGGGTGCGGTGGCTGTCCCCACGCTCGTCACCTACGAGAAGCTCGCTTCCGATGGCCCGAAGCTCGGCTTTCCGGCGGAATCGGTCGCGAAAATCGACGATGTGCGCCTCAAGGGCCTCGAATCCCTCGCGATCATGAAGGCAGCCGGCCTCGCCATGGCCTATGGCAGCGATCTGCTCGGTGCGATGCATGCCTATCAATCGGAGGAATTCGTCATCCGCGGGCGGGTTCTGCCAGCTCAGGAAGTCATCGCCTCGGCGACGCATATCGCCGCGAGGCTCTGCCACATGGAGGGCCGCATCGGCGTGATTGCGCCGGGCGCGCATGCCGATCTCATCGGGGTGGATGGCGACCCGCTGAAGGATCTCTCGCTCCTCACGGGGCAGGGTCAGCATATGCCGCTCATCATGCGTGGCGGCAAGGTCGTGAAGCGCAAGGTCATGAACTGACGAGCCAAATCTGAAACCCAAACAACCAGAAGGCGCGCATGCGCTTCAACAGGGGAGACCACCATGACGATCGATCGCAGGACTATCCTTCAGGCGGGCGCCGGCGCCCTGGCCCTCGGGTTTGCGCCGCAGGGGGCTTTCGCGCAGGCCGAGGCCTTCCGCATCGGCGCGCTGAACCCGGTGACGGGTGCCGGCAGCCCTTACGGTTCGGGCATGGCCGCGATGATCCTCGCGGCGGTCGAGGAAGTGAATGCCGCGGGCGGTGCCGGCGGTCGTCAGCTTCAGGTCTTCGCGGATGACACGCAGACCAACCCGCAATCGGCTGTTCTTGCAGCGAAAAAGCTGATCGAGGTGAACAAGGTCAACGCGATCCTCGGCACCTGGTCGTCGGGCGTGTCGCTGGCGGTGATCCCGCTCGTGAACGACGCGAATATCCTGCTGATGCACACTTCGGGCGCGCCGGCTCTTTCCGTGCCGCCCGCCAACGCCAAGGGCTACGGCTATCGCTTCCAGGCCACGAATGACCGCTTCGGCCGCGCCTTCGCGGAGATCGCGGTGAAGGAGGGCTACAAGCGCCCGGCCACCATGGCGTTCAACAACGCCTCGGGCATCGGCAACACCCAGGGCTTCAAGAAGGCCTGGGAGGCCAAGGGCAACCAGGTGGTGGCCGAGGTCGTCTATGAACCCAACCAGCCGAGCTACCGCGCCGAGTTGCAGCGGGTGATGGCCGCGCGCCCGGATGTCATCGTGATGGGCTCCTTCCTGCCGGATACAACGATCATCCTGCGCGAGGCCTTCCAGACCGGCGCGAATGTGAAATGGATCATCCCCGGCTGGGCCGCGAATCCGCAGCTTGTGACCGCGCTCGGCAACGAGCCGACCGAGGGGATCATCTCGGTCGATTCCGTCTCGAACGAGCAGGCGGCATCCTTCGCCCGCTATGATGAAGCGTATCGCAGGAAGATGTCCCAGCCCGGCGCGTCCAATGTCTATGCCGCGATGACCTATGACATGGTGATCGCACTGGCGCTCGCCATCGAGGCGGCCGGACCGGGTGCCGGCACGGCCCAGATCAACGCGAAGATCCGCGAAGTGTCGAATCCCGGCGGCGAGAAGGTCTTCACCTTCGCCGAGGGCAAGGCCGCGCTGAAGGCCGGCAGGAAGATCAATTACGAGGGGGCCTCCTCGGTGCTGGATTTCGACGAATTCGGGGACGTCACGCCTGATTTCGGCGTGTTCTTCATCACCGGGGGCAAGCTCGAGCGCCGCTACGTCGTCAAGATCTGAGAATGCAGGGCCCGGCGCGCTCGGCCCCGCCGGGCCCTGACTTCCCGATGCATGGCGATGCGCATCGCCGGATGGTTCCTCGCATGGCATTCTGGATCGAATTGCTGATTTCCGGCGTGGTGGCCGGGCTGATCATCGGGCTTTCCGCCCTGTCGATCACGCTCGTCTTCGGCATCGCGCGGTTTCCCAACGCGGCGACGGGCGACACGATGACCGTCGGCGCCTATGGTGCGTTGCTGGGCCATCGCGCCACGAATTCGCTGCTGGTCGGCGGCCTCACGGGGGCAGCGGCCGGGGCGCTTGTGGGTTTCCTCGGCTACTGGTTCAT
>JADCCH010000175.1 GCA_020252865.1 Methylobacterium sp. | reverse complement strand
GCGGACTTCACGTTGAGCTTCTTGCGGACCATGAAGCCCTGGCCATCATAATAGTTCACAACCGCGAATTCGAGGCCGAGCGAGGTATCGCGCGACATCGTCCAGGTGGTGTTGCGGACGAGCAGATCCACTTCACCCGACTGGAGCGCCGTGAAGCGATCCTTCGCGGAGAGGGGAACGAACTTCACCTTGGCCGGATCATTGAAGATCGCCGCAGCGACGGCCCGGCAGAAATCGACGTCAAGGCCCGTCCAGTTGCCCTGGGCATCCGGCTGGCCGAAGCCGGCGAGGCCGGTATTCGAGCCGCACTGCAGAACGCCGCGCTGCTTGACCTGGTTGAGGGTCTGCGCCGAAACTGCGCTCGCGCTCATCGCAAGAGCCGCGCCAGCCGCGACCGTCATCAGAATTTTCTTCATGGAACTCGTCTCCCCGAGTGTTGATGGTGGTCCAGCGCCCGTGATCCGATCGATTGCCGGATGGAGGCTCGATCGCCGGTCTGCCCTTGTCAGCGATCCTGGAAACGCATGCAAAGGGAGTTTGGACGAACGGTCAAGACCTACATGCATTAAATCGAACGGAAAGCGGGTCCATGATGCAATTTTTGCATTGGCATTGCCGAATGGGGGAAAACTTCCCGACGAACCCAGAGTTTCCATCTGACATTCGACCAAAAAACGGGATGATTTTTCCGTAGATTACTCATATTTTGGAATTCAAAGCCATAAATCATCCAAAAGGCGGAACAGAAATGCGGAAGCTCGAAAAGCGCATTGCGGAAACCCTGAAATCGGCAACAAAACTCGCGATGAAGGGCCGCAGGCCGGACGAAACCTTCGGATTTGTCAATGTCCCACCCTTCCGCGGCTCCACTGTGGTCTATCCGGACGCGGAATCCTGCCTCGCGCACAAGAACCGCTACACCTATGGAAGGCGCGGCAACCCCACCTCGGAGGCCCTCGAGGAACTGTGGAACGAACTCGAGGGCGCGGCCGGAACCGTCATCTGTCCGTCTGGTGCATCGGCGGTCACCACGGCGATGCTGTCTGCGTTGAAATCCGGCGACCATGTTCTCGTCGTGGATAGTGTATACCGCCCGACGCGCAACTTCTGCGAGAACCATCTTCGGCGCTACGGGGTGGAGACAACCTATTATGATCCGCTCGTCGGGGCCGGGATCGAGGCCCTGGTGAAGCCCAACACCCGCGCCATCATGATGGAAAGCCCCGGTTCGCAGACCTTCGAGGTGCAGGACGTGCCGGCCATCGTCGCGGTTGCGAGGAGGCACGGCATCGTGACGATGATCGACAACACCTATGCGACGGGCCTGCTCTTCCGGCCGCTCGATTTCGGGGTCGATATCTCCATCAACGCCGCCACGAAATATCCCTCCGGCCATTCGGATGTGTTGATCGGCCTTGTCGCCGCGAACGAGGCGCATCTGCCGGCGCTCAAGGCCACGCATGCCGATCTCGGCATCTATCTCGGGCCGGATGACGTGTTCCTCACCCTGCGCGGCCTTCGGACGATGAACATCCGCATGAAGGAGCAGGGCATCAACGCGCTGCATGTCGCGAAGACGCTTGCGACCCGCAAGGGCGTGAAGCGCGTGCTGCACCCCGCTTTGCCCTCCTGCCCCGGCCACGAGATCTTCCAGCGTGATTTCAAGGGCCCCTCGGGGATGTTCTCGATCATCCTTGACGTAATGAGCGACAGGCAGGTCGTCGCCTTCCTGGACAATCTCGGACTGTTCGGCATGGGCTATAGCTGGGGCGGGTTCGAGAGCCTTGCCGTGCCTTTCGATTGCACGCCCTTCCGCACGGCCACGACCTACGCGCCGGGCGGGCGCGGCATCCGCTTCTCGATCGGCCTCGAGGATCCGGAGGATCTCATCGCGGATCTCGATCGCGGGCTTGCGGCCATGCATGAAGCTGCCTGATCAGGGCGCCAGCCAGCGGGCGGTGAGCGCGCCGCCCGCATCCCAGGCAAAAAGCGCGCGCCGATGCCCCTCGAAGGCAAGATACAGGCTTTCGAGGCTTTCGATCCGCATCACCACGGCCGCGAAATGCGCGCGGCCCGCTTCCAACCCTTCCGCGTCATCCGGGCTCGGCAGCGCGAAAGCGTCACCGCGCGCGATCTCCGAGCCCGGCGCGGGCGCGGTGCCGTAGCAGACGCGGCTCATGGCGCGGGAGGATTGCCATGCTGCATCGGCAATGGCGTCGTCATGGTGAAGGCTCACGCAGCCCGCAAGTCGGATCTGCAGTTTCTGCCCCGCATCATAGCCGAGAATGAAGACACGCGGATCGGCGCGCCATTCCGCGATCTTCTCCGAACGGATATCCGTGTGGACGCGCAGGCTCAGCGCCGCGACGTCCACCCCGCGCAGGATCATCACCCGCGAGCGCGGTGCCCCATCGAGCCCGATGCTGGAAATCACGGGATGGTGGAAGCCCGAGCGGCGATCGGCCACGCCACGCTCAAGCAAGCCCCAGCAGGCCGCCAGTGTGCCGGAAAGATCATCATGCCAGCAGGGCAGCGGCGCCCGGCCGGTCATGTCAGTCCCCACCCTCTATGCCGACCCTGCCGCGCTGTCGGCGCTCCTTGGCGATCAGCGCGAGGTTGCGGAAATAGATGAAGAACGACAGGGTTTGCCCCAGGATGATCACCGGATCGCGCCGGTGAATGCCATAGGCCAGCACGATGGCCGCACCGCCGATCGAGAAAAACCAGAAAGCCAGCGGCACCACGGAACGCCCGGCCCGTTCGCTCGCGATCCATTGCACCACGAAGCGCGCCATGAAAAGCAGTTGCCCGAAAATGCCGATCACCGCCCACCACGTGAAGTTGGTGACGAATACATCATGCAGGAAGCCGTCGATCGACTGGGAGAACTGGATGAGCATCAGGTTTCCTCCCGCGTCGGCGTATCCGGCTTGCGGCGACGGACGAGCCACCACACGCCGATGAGATCGCCCAGCGCGACCTTCGCCCGCGCCCAGGAGGCGTAGTTCGAAACACCCGAGCCGCGCGGCCGATCCAGCACGTCGAGATGGGCGATCTTATGCCCGTCGCGCACCATCAGCGCGGGCGTGAAGCGATGGAGAGCATCGAAATACGGCAAGCGCAGATAGGCCGCGCGGCGCATCACCTTCAGGCCGCAGCCGGAATCGCGCGTGCCATCCTTCAGCATCGCGCCACGGACCTTGTTCGCGATCTTCGACTGGAGTTTCTTGAAGCCAGTATCGGTGCGGCCCACGCGCTGGCCCTGCACGAGCGCGACGGCCGGATCGGATTCGAGCAGGCGGATCATCGCCGGCAGGAAGGCGGGGTTGTTCTGGCCATCGCCATCCAGCGTGCAGAGGATCTCGCCATGCGCCAGGCGCGCGCCATCCCGGATCGCCGCGGATTGGCCCCGGTTCTCGGCATGGTGAAGCACCCGCAATTGCGGATAGGTGCCGCGCAGGTTCGCAAGAACCGTTCCGGTCTCGTCGGTCGAACCGTCATTCACCGCGATGATCTCGTGCGCTTCGCCTTCCAGCGCATTGGCGATCTCCGCGATGAGGGGGGCGACATTGCCCTCCTCGTTCCGCATCGGGATGATGACGGAAATGCGCGGCAGGGCGGGTTCGGCGCGTGTCACGCCGGCTTCTTCAGGCATGGAGGGCTCGCTTTTTCAGCGCCGCACATACACCGCGATATCCAGCACGCGCAACCGCCGCTGCTTGTCGAAGGCGGCATTAAGGTTCACCCCGCGCACCCGCGTGACCAGCGCCGGGGCGGAATCGCCCTTCAGGCCCGCGCGAAAAGCCTCTTCGAAGCGCCGCTCGACAAAGGCGATGCGGCACCCCGAACCGGGCCGCTCCAGGAAGGCAGCCGCCTCGGCCGGCTCGGCCATCAGGATGTCCGTGCGCGTGAGGAAGACGAGGCTCGGCTCGCGGTAGCCCACGGTCGCGAAGGCGGGATCCACGCAACCCGTGGCGCGCGCGGCTTCCGCGAGGCGGGGCGAGAGGTTGATCGCCTTGAGCATCGGCATGCCCAGGGGATAGGCCGCGACGACCAGGCTGGCCGAGGCGAAGGCACCCAGCAGCAAGGCGCGCACCGGCCGGCGCTGGACGAGCGAATAGGCGCCCGCGAGGCCAAGCAGGAATGCGACCACCAGGAAGGGCAGCGCCAGGAAGGGCAGGCGGAGGATCACGAGCCCCTCCTCCATGATCAGGAAGAGCGCCGGCGCGCCGATGAGGAACACCAGCGGCACCAGCAGCATCAGGAACGCCGCCACCCCACGCAGCGCGCGATTGAGCACGAGACCGGAGCGTTCAACCGCCAGCATCGCGAGGATGGCGATCGCCGGGAAAACCGGCAGCACGTAATGCGGAAGCTTGGTCGGCACCGCCTCGAGGATCAGCCAGAACGGGACAATCCAGGCCAAGAGGAAGGCCACGCCGTCATCGCGCCGCTCGCGCCATGCGAAGGCCAGCGACAACAGCACCAGTGGTGCGGCCGGCCAGAAGGTGAGCCAGAACACGCCGAGATAGGTGCCGGGCGGGGCGCCATGCTTTTCCTGCGCGCTGCCCACCTTCGCCAGCATATCCTTGCCGAGCGAGTCCTCGAGGAAGGAACCGCCCGATTTCATCAGGATCATCACGAGCCAGGGCAGCACGATCAGCGCGACGATGAGCAGGCCCAATCCGGGGCGCATGCCCTTCAGCCAGCCCGCGCCGCGATCGCGGATCGCGAGCGTGCCGATCGCCAGTATCGCGACGAGCGGAGTAATCGGCCCCTTCACCAGCACGGCCGCACCCATGGCCGCCCAGAACAGGACAAGGTGACGCTTCTCGAGTTGGGGCGCCATGTCGGGCGCCCG
>JADCCH010000174.1 GCA_020252865.1 Methylobacterium sp. | reverse complement strand
CTCTTCCGATCTTGGCGATGTAGGTATCGGTGCGCGGCACATAGGCCTCGGGTTGGTAATAATCGTAGTAGGAGACAAAATATTCGACCGCGTTTTCGGGAAAGAAGCTCTTGAATTCGCTATAAAGCTGCGCGGCGAGCGTCTTGTTCGGCGCGAGGATCAGCGCGGGGCGCTGCGTCTTCCCGATTACCTGCGCCATGGTGAAGGTCTTGCCCGAACCGGTGACGCCCAGCAGGACCTGATCGCGCTCGTGCTGCTGAACACCTTCGATCAGCTGGCGGATGGCCTCGGGCTGGTCGCCGCACGGCTCGAAAGGTGCCTTCATGGTGAAGCGGATGCCGCCCTCGCTCTTTGCAGGCCGCTCCGGGCGATGCGGCGCCCAGACCTTCTTCTCGCGGAAGAGCGGATTGCCGTTCTTCAGCAATTCCTGCAGCGCATCATGTGTCGCCTGCACGCCCACGGTGGAGGTGAGGGCATCCGCTTCCGAGATGCCGTCGAGCCCCCCGCCCATGCGCGCATCGTCGGGCAGCAGCGGAACCACATTCCCCTGCATCACACGGCGCGGCTTCGCGCCGGCAATGTCATCATAGCGCGTGGGTTCGGTCGCGACATCGCGCCTGCGCGACAGTGGCACCTCGTCCGGCAGGCCGAGGGAGGCCGCGAGCTTCGGATCGACCCCCGTCACGGGACCAGCGGCATAGCCCGATTGCGGCCTCTCGCCGAAGCCGCGCCCGCCGGGATGCGATCTCGCCGGCTGGTTCAGCGCCGGATTGAGCAGGGCCGCGAGATGCGGGTCGAGCGGCTGAAGCTCCGGCCGCGACGCCTTGCCGCGCGAGGGTTTCGGGGATTTTTCCATCCCTTCTAGATGGCTTTTCCTGCTGCGGGGGGCAAGTCCGGAGGTTGCCCAAATCGTGTGGTCCCTGACAGGAACTGACACTTGCTTTCAGTCCCCGCTTTGCGCCATCGACAAGGCGAAGTTGTGCTTCCCGATTCCGCCGCGAGCCCCCCGATGTCACCCGCCACGATCGAACTCATCGGTGCCGTCGCCGCGACGATCACGACGCTCTGCTGGGTTCCCCAGGCGATCAAAGTGCTTCGCACACGCGAGACCGCGGCCATCTCGCTCACGATGTATTGCATGCTCGCGGTGGGAATCGCGCTCTGGCTGATCTACGGATTTCTGATCGGTTCCTGGCCGCTCATCGGCGCGAACACCGTCACGCTGATCCCCGTGCTCGCCATTCTCGTGATGAAACTGCGCTTCGGCTGAGCCCTTTCACCGCGGCACGAGGCGGAGCAGCTTCCCGTCGCGGTCATCCGTCAGCAGGTAGATGTAACCTTCCGGCCCTTGCACCACATCGCGGATGCGCTCGCCCTCGCGCTCCAGCATGCGTGTCTCGCCGATGACCTGCCCGTTGCGCATCTCGAGGCGCGCCAGCAATTGTCCCGCCAGCGCGCCGGTGAAGAGATGGCCCCGCCATTTCGGGAATTTGTCGCCGTTATAGAACATCGCGCCGGAAGGGGCGATGGACGGATCCCAATAGAAGAGCGGCTGCTCCATGCCGGCCTTCCGGGTGCCCTCGCCGATCTTCGCGCCGGAATAATCGATTCCGTAGGTAATGACGGGCCAGCCGTAATTCCTGCCGGCCTGCGGCTGGTTGATCTCGTCGCCGCCCCGCGCCCCATGCTCGATGGTGTAGAGCCTCCCGGTTTCCGGGTGAAGCGTCGCGCCCTGCACGTTGCGATGCCCGTAGGACCAGATTTCCGGTTTCGCATCCGCGCGGTTCACGAAGGGATTGTCGGGCGGCACGGTGCCGTCCTTCGTGATGCGGATGACCTTGCCGATGTGGTTGGCGAGGTTCTGCGCTTCCTTCTCCATGTTTCCCCGATCGCCGAGCGTGATGAAGAGGGTGCCATCGCGCCCGAAGACAAGACGACAGCCGAAGTGCCGGCCGGTATTGCCCGCGGGCATCTGCCGGAAGATCACCCGGCCCTCCTCAAGGGCCGTGAAACTCGCCGAAAGCCTGCCGCGGAACACACTCGTTCCGGTGCCGCCATCGCGGCTTTCCGCGAAGCACAGGAAGACCTGCCGCGTGGTCGCGAAATCCGGATCGAGTGCGAGGCCGAGCAATCCGCCCTGTCCCACGGCTGCGATCGGCGGAAGCCCGGTGATGGGCGCCCCGGCCGCTCCGGCGCTGAGGTTCACGATGCGCAGTCGCCCCGGCCTTTCGGTCACCAGTGCACGGCCATCGGGCAGAAAGGCCATGCCCCAGGGGTTCACGAGGCCGCGCGCCACCACTTCCACCCTGGGCTCCTCCGCTGTTTGTCCCAGGGCGGGGAGCGTTGGCAATCCGGCGAGGGCGACCAGCGCGAGCATCGGCAGGGAGCGGGGCATCGGTAACTCCTTCGGCGAGGGAAGAGGCCTGAAGATAGCGCGAAAGCCCGCCGCCTCAACCACCACCAATCCAGCGCGGTTTGTGCGATTCGGTTTCCCGGACTTGCCATCTCCGCCATAATTTGCCCTGATGCGGCTGGCGAGGGGGCCTTCCTGTTCATGCCAGGTTGGCTTTCGACCGGATAAGAATTCTTCGGGATCAACCGGCAGGCTGACGGGAGACGCGTGTGACGAGTTTCGGCAGCGGGGGCAGAAGGCCCGCCATCGGCAGAGAATGAGCGGCATGAGCGACCATTCGAGCCGCGCCTTCACGCCGTTCTCCGAACATCGCAAGCGCGATGTCGTCCGCCGGTTCTGGGCGGTGGCTGGCGGCTTCTGGCAGGGTGCGACACGGTCGCGGGCTTTCTTCTACACTTTCGGCCTTGCCTTGGGGCTCATCCTCGTCCTGTTCGTCAATATTGGCATCAATCGCTGGCAATCGGGCCTTTTCAATGCGCTCGAAGCGAAGGACGGACCACGTGCCTTTTTCGTGCTGGCTTTGGTCCCGCTGCTGGTGTTGGGCGGGGCGGGGGCCGGCGCTCTGGTCGTTTACATGCGCGAGACCTTGCAGGTCCT
>JADCCH010000173.1 GCA_020252865.1 Methylobacterium sp. | reverse complement strand
CGTCGATGATCAGGCTCTCGCTGGCCGCGACCGGCTTGGCGTGCTCGGCGATGATGGGGGTCCAGAGTGCCGTGATCGGCCCCTCGTATTGCGCGAAAAGCGCGATTTCGAAGGCGAGGCGGATCGCCAGCATATCCAGTGTCGCGGCGTCGGTCTCGCCCGCGAGTTCCGCCTGCCAGAGCCGGTAGCGCGCGGTCTGCGACCAGCCCAGCAGGCCGTGCAGCATCTGATGGAAGTAGCTCGTGAGAGCTTCGGTTGGCAGATCGAGCGCGGATTGCGCCTTGGCTATCACGGCGAGCGGATCATCCGGCCAGTCTTGCGCGCGGGCGGCGAAGCCCGTGAGGCCGAGAAGCTCGGGTGTCAGATCCTGCGTCGCGAAAGCGCGCCAGGCCGTGAAGGGCCGCTTGCCCCTGGGTGCCGCCCAGAGTGCCTGCCCTTCATCGAAGTAACCCGCAGCCCAGAAGCCGATCCGGTCGGCGATCAGCGCCGGCCAATCGAGGCCCGAGACCTCGGCCGCGAGATCGGCGATGCTCGGCAAGGCCGACGGGGCGGGGGTTTCTGTCGCGATCTTCGCCTTCAGAGCCGCGAGGTCGGCGGGCTTGACGAAATGCGGGCTCGCGGCAAGCGCGGCTTCGAGATCGGCGTCGCTGATCGCGCCCGTCGCGATCCGCTCGCGATACCAGTTGCGCGGCATGGTCGCCCTCACGCCGGCGATGCGGCCAAGGCGGGCGCCGACCGTCGCGAGGTCATCGCCGGTCTGGCCGAGGAAGGGGTTCACGGCCACCGTCGCGGTGAGGGGCCATGCCGGGGGGATCAGCCGGATGGCGGCTTCGGCATGGGCAAGCAAGGACTCGCGGGCAAGCAAGGACTCGCGGGCAAGCAACGAATCGCGGGTGAGCGGCGTCTCGTGGTTGAGGGTGTTCAGGGTCATCGGAGGCTCTCGTGTGGGGCGGAAAGGGAAAGGTGCGAAGCGTCAGGCGGAGCGGGTTCGCTTCCAGCCGCCCAGCCAGCGATCGAAGACTGCGTTCGCGTAGAGCCCGTTTGCGAGATGCACGCGCAGGCCCGCCGCCGCCGGATGATCCGACCAGAGCGGGAAGGTCGCCTGCGCGAAGGCCACGAGGCCGAAGCTCACCACCGCGAGGGCCACAAGGCCCCATTCGAGCGGGCCCGGCGAGGGTGTGGCAGGCAGGGCACCGACCGTGAGCGCTTCCGCGATCCGCTGGAGCGCGAAGTAGCTGATCGAAGCGAGGCCCGCGAGGAGGCTCGTCCGCCAGGTCAGTGCGCGCGGGGCGGCATCCGCGAGGCCCTGCGCGAGAAGATAGGCCACGCCGAGGATCAGGATCGCGCCGAGCGCAATCGCCTGCGGGGACTTGCCGTCAAGATCGAAGGCCAGCGCGATACCCGCATAGATCGCCAGCGCCAGCACGAAGGCACGGCCGACCGCCTTGAGGTTCGGCACCGCCACCGGGCCCGGCCGCCGGCCTGCGGCCACCACTTCCACCGCCGTGCCCGAGGAGAGGAACGCATGCGCCTTGTAGAGCGAATGCGCGATGATGTGCAGAAGCGCGAGCGGAAAGAGCGCAAGGCCGCATTGCAGGATCATGAAGCCCATCTGCGCCACGGTGGACCAGGCGAGCGCGGTCTTCACCGAAGATTGCGCGAGCATCACGAGGCCGCCGAAGAGCGCGGTAAAGCCGCCGACCATCACCAGAAGGGCAAGCACGCCGGGAGCAGCCAGCAGCACATCCGCGAGCCGGATCAGCAGGAAGCCGCCGGCATTGATCACGCCGGCATGGAGCAGAGCGGAAACCGGCGTCGGCGTTTCCATCACCTCGGTCAGCCAGCCATGGGTGGGAAACTGCGCGCTCTTGAGCAGGGCGGCCAGCGCAATGAGCGTCGCGGCGATCACCACCATCAGCCCGTTCTGGCCGGCTTTCAGCGCGGTGATCACGCTGGCGAGGTCGCTGGTGCCGGTGCGGGCGATCAGGAGGATCACCGCGCCGATCATCGCGGCATCACCGAGGCGCGCGAAGAAAAACTTCTTGCGCGCGGCGCGCCGGGCGGCGGCCCGCTCGGGGTAGAAAAGCAGCAGCTTATGCAGAAACAGGCTGGTGAGCACCCAGGTGACCGCGAGCTGGACGAGGTTGCCGGAAATCACGAAGAGCAGGACGGTCGAAAGCGTCGCGGCCATCCAGCCGATGAACTCGCCCTGCCGCGCCTCGCCATCGAGAGAGCGCGCCGAGTAGCGCAGCACGATCCAGCCGATGAAGGCGACCAGCGCGAGCATGCTGACCGACACCGCGTCCAGTCGCACGCTGAGGCCGAAGAGACCCGCGCCGAGAAGCGGGCTCGTCTGCGCGCCCTGGCCGATCAGCAGCGCGAGGCTGGCGATGGCCACAGCCAGAGCCGCCAGCGCCGCGATCTCCGAGACGATCAGCAGGCCACGCGGGCGACGGCCGGGCATGGCGATTGCGAGGAAGGCGGGGAAGAGAAGCGCAGCCGGGGCGAGCAGCGGCAGAAGGACAGTGGACATGAAAGGCCTCTTGGAAAAACGGTCGCAGGCTGCCTAACGCAGGCGAATGATCCATAAAAATAGATTGTTTGTAATATATCATTCTGATATTTAGAACGATATGGATCTCAATTATCACCATCTCCGTTATTTTCAGGTCGTTGCGCATGAGGGGAACCTCACCCGCGCGGCCGAGCGGCTGAACGTGGCGCAATCCGCGCTATCCTCCCAGATCCGCCAGCTGGAACAACGGCTTGGGCAGCAATTGTTCGAGCGTCGCGGCCGGGCCTTGCACCTCACCGAAGCGGGGCGGATCGCGCTGGATCATGCCGATTCCATCTTCTCCACCGGGCGCGAACTGGTGGAGACCTTGCGCCAGGCCAGCCATGCGCGGCGCGTGCTGCGCGTCGGCGCGATGGCCACGCTCTCCCGTAATTTCCAGCTGCAATTCCTGAAGCCGCTGCTGGGCCGTGCGGATGTCGAGGTCATCCTGCGCTCGGCCGGCGCGGAGGAACTGATTCTCGGGCTCGAGGGCCTGCAACTCGATCTTGTGCTCACCAACCAGCCCCCGGCGGGGGATCGCCTCACATCCTTCGTGGTGCACCGGCTCGATGAGCAGCCGGTGAGCCTCATCGGTGCTTCCGTCTTCGCCGAACCCGGGCTTCCCCTCCGCGAGCGGCTCGCGCGGCACCCGCTCGTTTTGCCGGGGCGCTCCAGCGGCGTCCGGCTCGGGTTCGAAGCGCTGGCGGACAGCCTCGGCGTTTTCCCGCAGATCGCGGCGGAGGTGGATGACATGGCGATGATGCGCCTTCTCGTGCGCGAAGGGGCAGGGCTCGCGGTCATTCCGCCGATTGTCGTGCGGGATGAACTCGCAAGCCGCGCATTGATCGAGATCGAGAAGCTTCCCGGTCTCCGCGAGGCCTTCTACGGCGTGCATATCCAGCGCCGCTTCCCGAATCCGCTCTTGCGCGAGCTTCTCGACCGCGCGACCGAAATGCCCATGGGGTGAGAGGAAAAGACAAAAATCGCGCGTTCGGGTGGCAAAGCCTAGGCTTGATTTTTTCAGATCGTTCGTTTTAACAAACGAAATGGAAGAGGAGTCGAACGATGCCCGCCCCCATCGAGAGCCTGTTGCCCGATCTCCATGAGGATACGCAGCTCGTGCATGCCGGCACGTTGCGCTCGCAATTCGGGGAAACCTCCGAGGCGCTTTTCCTCACGCAGGGCCATATCTACGAGAATGCCGAACAATGCGAGGCGCGCTTCCTGGGCGAGGAATCCGGCTTCATCTATGCGCGTTTCTCCAACCCCACCGTGGCCATGTTCGAGAAGCGGATGGCCGCTTTCGAGGGTGCCGAGGCGGCGCGGGCGACGGCTACCGGCATGGCGGCGGTGACGGCGGCGCTCACCGGCCTGCTGCGCGCGGGCGATCATGTTGTGGCGGCGCGGGCGCTTTTTGGCTCCTGTCGCTATGTCATCGAGGAGCATCTGCCGCGTTTCGGCGTGGATTCGACGCTGGTCGATGGGACGGACCTCGCCGCATGGCAGGCCGCGATCCGGCCGAACACGAAGGTTTTCTTTCTCGAAAGCCCGGCCAATCCGACGCTTGAGGTCATCGATATCGAATCGGTCGCGAAGCTTGCGAAATCCATCGGCGCGAAGCTGGTGGTGGACAATGTGTTCGCGACCCCCCTCTGGCAGAAGCCGCTGGCGCTCGGGGCGGATTGCGTCGTCTATTCCGCCACCAAGCATATCGACGGGCAAGGGCGCTGCCTCGGCGGGGTGATCCTCGCTTCGAACGAGTTCATCGAGACCCATATCCATACATTCCTGCGGCAAACCGGTCCGGCCATGAGCCCCTTCAACGCCTGGGTGCTGCTGAAGGCGCTCGAAACCCTGCCTCTGCGCATCCGCCGGCAGACCGAAACGGCCTCCTTCCTCGCGGACTGGCTCGCGGAGCAGGGGCAGGTGCGGAAGCTGATCTATCCGGGACGTGCCGATCACCCGCAGGCGGCGATCATCAAGCGGCAGATGGGCGGCCCCTCGACGCTGATTGCGGTCGAACTCGCGGGCGGCAAGGCGGTGGCCTTCCGCTTCCTCAACGCGCTGAAAATCTTCCGCATCTCGAACAATCTGGGTGATGCCAAGAGCCTCGCCGTCCATCCCGCGACAACCACTCATCAGCGGTTCACGCCGGAAGTGCGCGCGGATATGGGCGTGGGCGATGGTCTCGTGCGCCTCTCCGTGGGGCTCGAAGATCCCGAAGATCTGCGGGCCGATCTCCCCCGCGCATTGGCGGCGGCTTAACCCGTCTCCACAGGGCGCTTGTCGTCCGGCGTCCAGTCGGTCATGGAGCCGTCATAGAGGGTCACATCGGGCCGCCCCAGAACTTCGCCAAGAACGAACCAGTTCAGCGCGGCGGTATGACCCG
>JADCCH010000172.1 GCA_020252865.1 Methylobacterium sp. | reverse complement strand
TCATCGCGCTGAAATTCGCGCATGACATGCTGAGGCTCTAGAGCGGGCTCCGATCTGACCGGATCAGGCCTTCCGCTCGCATTCCTTTTTATTTCACGCATTTTCTTCAACCAACCGGTATCCACTTGGTCGGAGAATGCTCTGGGGTCAGGCGGCGGTTCTGCTGCGTGCGATCTCCGCCCAGAGCTGGATGCCATGCGGCAAGGCGGAATCGTTGAAATCATAGGCCGGGTGATGCAGGCCCGCCGTATCCCCGTTGCCAATGAACAGGTAGGCGCCCGGCCGAGCCTCCAGCATGTAGGAGAAATCCTCGCCGCCCATCATCGGTGCCACCTCGGCATCAACCGCCGCAGAGCCAAAAAGGCGCTTTGCGATGGTGACAGCCTCGGCAGTTTCGCGCGGGTGATTGATGGTCGCCGGATAGCCGCGTTCATATTCCACGGTCGCAACTGCGCCGAACATCTTCGCGGTGCCCGTGGCGATCTCGGTCAGGCGCTTCTCGGCAAGATCACGCATGCCGAGTTCCAATGTGCGAACCGTGCCGGTGAGTTCCGCGCGCTGCGGGATGATGTTGAAGGCTGTCCCCGCATGGAACATCGTGGTCGAGACGACGACCGCCTTCAGCGGGTCGGCATTGCGCGAGGCGATCGACTGCAGCGCAGCCACGATATGCGCGCCCACCACCACCGGGTCCACGCCAAGATGCGGAGTGGCTGCATGCGCGCCGCGGCCTTCGATCCGGATGACGAACTGGTCCGCCGCCGCCATGATCGGGCCGGGGCGCACGGCGATGTGGCCCGTTGGAATGCCCGGCATGTTGTGCATGCCGTAGACCTCCCTGATGTTCCAGCGATCCATCAGGCCATCATCGACCATGGCCTTTCCGCCGGCGCCACCTTCCTCGGCGGGCTGGAAGATGACCGCCACGGTGCCGGCAAAATCTCGTGTCTCGGCGAGGTGCTTCGCCGCACCCAGCAGCATCGCGGTGTGGCCATCATGCCCGCAGGCATGCATCTTGCCGGAAATCTTCGAACGATGCGGGAGGTTCGTCTCCTCCTCGATCGGCAGCGCGTCCATGTCGGCGCGCAGGCCGACGACGCGGCCGCCGGGGCCGTTCTTGCCATGGATGATGCCGACGACCCCGGTCTTGCCGATGCCTTCGGTCACCTCGTCGCAGCCGAATTCGCGGAGCTTCGTCGCCACGATTCCGGCCGTGCGATGCACCTCGTAGCCAAGCTCCGGATGCGCGTGGAAATCCCGGCGCCAGCCGGCGACTTCCTCTTGCAGGGCCAGGATGCGCGGGTCGATCGACATGGGAACTCCGGGGATTCGAAAGCGTGACTTGCAGCATTCCTTAGAGCATTTTCCGGTCGGATGGTCACCCTTTCATCGCCGGAAATCTCGGCTTCCAGAGGTGTCACCTCGTGAAATTGTAGCATCAGTTCCATTCCGCGCTGCAAGGCAAAAGCCGCCCGGAATGATCCGGACGGCTCGCCGATACCTGTGTCGCAGCGTGAAGAACTTACTTCTTCTTGCCGGTCGCATCGAATTGCTGGAGAAAGGCGATGAGGTTCTTGATGGCGGTCTCGTCCTTCATGCCGGGATAGACCATCTTGGTGCCCGGGGTTACGCCGCGAGTGTCCTTGATATACACCGTGAAGTTCTCAGGCGACCACACCTTGTCGAGCGCCTTGTAGGCGTTCGAGTAGCTGTAGCCCTCGACCGAGCCGGCCTTGCGACCGAACAGGCCATTCAATTGCGGCCCGACACCGTTCCTCGCGTTTTCGCCGACCTGGTGGCAGGTGCGGCACTGCGCGAAGACGCGCTCACCAGCGGCGGCATCCTGTGCCTGGGCGGCAGCCGGCACGAGCGCAGCGGCGGCGAGAAGGGAGAACAAGGCAATCTTCATGGCATTTCCTCGAGACGATGACGATGTTGGGTCTGCGGCGATTTTTTACGCCGGTCCGAACCGACTGGATGAGTGACATGAGCAACCTTAACAGTTGCTGACAGCGATGATCGGCCGTCCCTCTCAGGCGGCACGCTTCAGGCCGATGGTCGACCAAATGGAGGAGAGCGCTTCGGCCAGCCGGGCGATGTCCTCTGTGGTATGCAGCGGGGTGGGTGTGATGCGCAGGCGCTCCGTGCCGCGCGGCACGGTGGGGTAGTTGATCGGCTGCACATAGATGTCGAACTCGGCGATGAGATCGTCGCTCAGGCGCTTGCAGAGGGCGGCGTCGCCCACCATCACCGGCACGATATGGCTGGGGTTCATCATGTGCGGAATTCCTGCTGCATCGAGTGCTGAGCGAACTTCGCTCACGCGTTGCTGGTGCTGCTGGCGTTCCATGTCGCTGGCCTTGAGGTGGCGGATGCTTGCGAGCGCGCCGGCGGCGATGGCCGGGGGCAAGGCGGTGGAGAAAATGAAACCCGAGGCGAAGCTGCGCACGAAATCGCACATCGCCGCCGAGCCGGCGATATAACCCCCGAGCACGCCGAAGGCCTTGCCCAGCGTGCCCTCGATCACATCGAGACGATGCGACTGTCCTTCACGCGCTGCGATGCCCGCGCCGCGCGGGCCATAGAGCCCGACCGAATGCACCTCGTCGATATAGGTGAAGGCACCGAATTCCTCGCAGACATCGAGCATCGCCGAGACCGGCGCGATGTCGCCATCCATGGAATAGACGCTCTCGAACAGCACGAATTTCGGCGCCTTGCGGTCGAGCCGCGCGAGCTGCCGGCGCAAGTCGTCCGGGTCGTTATGGGCGAAGACAACCTTGCTCGCGCGGCTGTGGCGCATGCCCTCGATCATCGAGGCATGGTTCAGGGCATCCGAGAGGATGACGCAATCCGGGATCTTCGCGGCGATGGTGCTGATCGCCGCCCAGTTCGACATGTAGCCCGAATTGAAGAGCAGGGCCGCTTCCTTGCCATGAAGATCCGCGAGTTCGCGCTCGAGCATCACGTGATAGTGGTTCGTGCCTGCGATGTTGCGCGTGCCGCCCGCGCCCGCCCCGCATTTGCCGAGCGCTTCATGCATCGCTGCCAACACATCCGGGTGCTGGCCCATGCCGAGATAATCATTCGAGCACCAGACCGTGACCTCGCGCGGGCCCTTCGGCCCGTGAAAGGTCGCCTTGGGGAAACGGCCAGCCTGCCTTTCGAGATCCGCAAAGACGCGATACCGCCCTTCCTTCTTGAGAGAGGACAATTCCTGACGGAAGAAATGTTCGAAATTCATGGTCGTGTCCTCCAAAGCGATACTGTTGGCCTGGATTTTCAGGTCCGGCTGGTCTTGATCGGCCCCCCGACGGGCGGGGCGGCGATGGCGGAAGTCAGGGCAAGAGGCTGGGACTTTTCAGGTTTGTGGCCGGATGGCTGCACCCGGCCCTCGCGCGAACCGAGGCCCCAGGACCACAATTCGCCAAAGGGCAGGGGAATGACGAGAAACCAGTGCTCGAGCACGCCAAGCACCAGAAGGGTGGCGACC
>JADCCH010000171.1 GCA_020252865.1 Methylobacterium sp. | reverse complement strand
GCTCGGCGGCGTGGTCGGCTGCGGTCGCGTAGAGTTCAAGCTGGCGCGCGCCGCTGATCTTCGTGTCCAGCGCGTCGATGGCGTTGTTGATCTCGAGAATGCCGAACACGTCGCGCGCCAGCGCATAGGCGCGCACGATATCGGCGACGGAGCGCCCCGTGCGGCCCCGCAGGCGGATGACGATGCCTGGCCCGCAGCGATTGATGACGGCATTCGCAAGCTGCGTCGCGACAATCTCGCGGCGCAGGCGATGCTTTTCGATCGCATCCGGGAATTGCTCCTGCACCGGCCTGGGGAAATAGCGGCGAAGCTCGAAGCCGAGATAGGGATCATCCGGCACGTTGCTCGCGAGCAGATGGTCGTAGAGCGAAAGCTTCGCATAGGCCAGCAGCACCGCGAGTTCGGGGCGGGTGAGCCCCTGGCCCTTGGCCGTGCGCTCGCCAACCTCCCGGTTCGAGGGGAGATACTCCACCGCGCGATCGAGCCGCCCCTCGGCTTCCATGGCCCGCATGAGATCGACCATCTCGGCATTGAGTGCCGCGCCCTGTCTTTCAGCCAGTGAAATTGCGAGGGATTGCAGGTAGTTGTTGCGCAGGACAAGGCGGGCCACCTCGTCGGTCATCTCCGCGAGCAGGATGTTGCGCGCCTCACGCTTCAGCCGCCCATCGGCTTCGGGGATGGCCAGGGCGATCTTGAGGTTCACTTCCACATCGGAAGAGTTCACGCCAGCGGAATTGTCGATGGCGTCGGTGTTGAGCTTCACGCCCTTCAAGCCGGCCTCGATGCGGCCCTTCTGGGTCATTCCGAGATTGGCGCCTTCGCCGATGACGCGGGCATTCACCTCCGCGCCGGTGATGCGGATGGCATCATTGGCGCGGTCGCCGGCTTCGGCATCGGTTTCGGCTGAAGCGCGGATATAGGTGCCGATTCCGCCGAACCAGAGGAGATCGACCTTCGCTTTCAGGATCGCGGTCATCACCTGCTGGGGTGTGGCTTCCGCGAGATCAAGCGCGAGGGCCAGGCGGATTTCCGGGCTGAGCGGGATTTTCTTCAAGGACCGCGAGAAGACGCCGCCGCCCCTGGAAATGCGCTTCGCATCGTAATCCTGCCAGCTCGAACGCGGCTTTTCGAACAGGCGCTGGCGCTCGTTGAAGGAGGATTTCGGATCGGGGTTCGGGTCAAGGAAGATGTCGCGATGGTCGAAGGCCGCGATGAGCCTGATCGCTGGCGAGAGCAGCATGCCATTGCCGAAAACATCGCCCGACATGTCGCCCACGCCCGCCACGGTGAAGGGTGTCGACTGGATGTCGATGTCCATTTCGCGGAAATGCCGTTTGACGGCTTCCCAGCCGCCGCGCGCGGTGATGCCCATCTTCTTGTGGTCATATCCGGCCGAGCCGCCCGAGGCGAAGGCATCACCCAGCCAGTGCCCGCGCGCTTCGGAAATGCCATTCGCGGTATCCGAGAAGGTCGCGGTGCCCTTGTCGGCGGCAACCACGAGATAGGGATCGTCGCCATCATGGCGCACGGTTTCCGCCGGCGGCACGATGCTGCCTTCGCGGATCGTATCCGTGAGGTCGAGCAGCGCGTTGATGAAGATGCGATAGGCGCGCGTGCCTTCCGCGAACCAGGCATCGCGATCCGAGGCCGGCGGCAGCAGCTTCGGCACGAAGCCGCCTTTCGCACCCACCGGCACAATGACGGTGTTCTTCACCTGCTGCGCTTTGACGAGGCCAAGGATTTCCGTGCGGAAATCCATCGGGCGATCCGACCAGCGCAGGCCGCCGCGCGCCACCTGCCCGAAGCGCAGGTGCAGGCCCTCGACATCCGGCGAGGAAACGAAGATCTCGTAGAGCGGGCGCGGCAGGGGCAGGTTCTCCACCGCCGAGCATTGCAGCTTGAAGGCGATGGTGGGCCGTGTCTGCCCATCAAGGCGCTGATAGACATTCGTGCGCAGGCTCGCCTCGATCAGGTTCAGCAGCCGGCGAAAGATGCGATCGTCGTCGAGGCTGGTGATGCGGTCGATCTCGCCAAGCAGCGTTTCCCGTTCGGCCGCGGCGACAGCGGCACGGTCGCCCGCCCCCTGCGGCAGGTCGGGGTTGAAGCGCACATCGAAGGCGCGGATCAGCCCGCGCGCGGCGGCGGGGTAACGCGCCAGGGCATCGGCGATGTAGACCTGCCCATAGGGCACCCCGATCTGGCGCAGATAGCGTGAATAGGCGCGCAGGATATCCGCTTCGCGCGGCGTGAGCCCGGCCTCGGTGATGAGGAAATTGAACCGATCCGCCTCCATGCGGCCCGCAAAGATCGCATCAAGCGCGGTCTCCAGCGGTTGTTCCAGCGCGGTGATGTCGATGGCGCCGCCCTTGGCGCGCTCGAGCGTCATGTCGTGCAGCCAGAGCGTTTCCCCCGTGCCGCCTGCCGGCTCGACGGGATAGGAGCGCTCGTTGATGACCGTGAAGCCGAGATTTTCGAGGATCGGCACGCGCTGCGACAATGTCACCGGCTTGCCGAAGGAGAAGACCTTCAGGCTGGCGCGGGTTTCCGGCTCGCCGGACGTGCGGGTGAGGCCGAAGGCATAGGGCTTCTCCGGTGAGAGGCAATCGAGAATGCGGATATCGGCGATGGCCTCATGCGCCCCGAAGGCCTCGCGATAGGCCGCGTTGAAGGCCGAACCGAAACGTGGAAACCAGGCGCGGGCCTCGCTCGGCGCGGTTTCCTCCAGCGCATCGCGCAGGCCATCGGCCCAGGTGCGCACGATGGCGTGGGTGCCCTCTTCGAGTTCCGCACGGCTGATCTTCGGCGCGGGCGAGTTGATGCGGCCGATGATGTAATGCGTGCGCGCCAGCGGCCCCTCGGGATAGGCCGGATAGGCGGCGGAGACATGCCCGCCATAGACCCTGGCGAGGAATTCGCCGATACGCATGCGAACGCTCGTGTCGTAACGGTCCTTCGGAACATAGACCATGACCGAGACAAAGCGATCGAAGCGATCGACGCGGGCCAAGGCCCGCAGGCGGGGGCGCTCGGTCAGCGCCAGCACATCCATCGAGAAATTGTAGAGCGTCTCGATATCGACCTGGAACAATTCGTCGCGCGGGTAATTCTCCAGAACGTTCAGCAGCGCCTTGCCGGAATGGCTGGCGGGGTCGAATCCCGCCCGCTCCACCACGCGCGCCACCTTGTGGCGCAGATAGGGCACCATGCGCGCCGCATTGTTGTAGGCCGAGGAGGTGAAGAGACCGATGACGCGCAACTCGCCTTCCAACTCGCCACGGACATTCAGGATCTTCACGCCGACGTAATCGAGATAGACCCGGCGATGGATGCGCGACTTCACATTGGCCTTCTGGACAAAGAGCGGGGTCGGCTCCTGCAGGAAGGCGCGGATCTCGGGCGTGATCACCACGAGCCGGTGGCCGCGCCGCAGCACCTTCACATCCGGATCGCGCAGGATGCCGAGGCCGTCGCCGGGGATGGGATCGGTCGAGATGTCGTGCGTCTCGAAGCGGTATTCGCGCATGCCGAGGAAAGTGAAGTTTTCGGCAAGCAGCCAATCAAGGAACTGCACCGCCTCGGCGATCTCGTCCGCCGGCAGCATCGGCGGGTTCGCGCGGTAGCGCGTGGCGATCTCGGCCAGGCGCCCGCGCATGGGCAGCCAATCGGCCACGGCGGCGCGGATGTCGCGATAGATGACCTCCAGCGCTGCGGTCAGCGCCTTGCGTTCCCCGGCACCGAGCTTCTCGGCGATCTCGATATGCAGATAGCTCTCGCGCTGCACCGGCGACAACTCGCGGCCCGTCGCGCTGCCGAGAAGTCGTTTCAGCGCACCATCGCTGCCGCGTTCCACCGCGAGGATGGGATGCGCCACCAGGCGCAGCGAGACGCCGCGCTCACCGAGTTCGGCGAGCGTGGAATCAAGCAGGAAGGGCATGTCATCGTTCACGACCTCGATGACCGAGCCGGCACCATTCACCGAATCGAGGATCGCGACCTTTGCCACGCCGATTTCACGCTTCGCGAGATGCTCGGCCGCGCGCTGGCCGATGGAGAGGCGGGCAGCCTCAGGGAAGGCGCTCGCATCTTCATGATCCACGCCGGAGAAAACGATCCGCGCAAGAGCGTCGCCCAGGCCCGGGGCGTTCGCGGGAAGATCAACCACGCGGCTGGAATCATTCGGCATGGATGAAAGGCCTCCGTGGCAGCGAAAAGCGCCGGCGGGGCTCTCTTTCCGCGCGTTATTGTGCTTGAATGGTCGCCTCGGCAGCGTCAGCAACGAAGGGATTGTTCCCGTTTCGTCATAGGCCTGCCTGGCGCGAACTTTGCGCCCGGCTCAAGAAGGAGGCAAGGGTGAACCCGTCCGAAACCGCTCTTCCATGCAATAATTCGATCGGAAACCCAGGAGATGTGATGGCGCTGGCGCTAGAGGCCGCCGAACTCTCGCCTGGAATGGCCGCCTATTTCGTGAAGTGCAGAGAAAAGTTCGGCTACGTGCCGAATGTGCTGATCGCCTATTCGCACGATATGGCGAAGCTCGAGGCCTTCGCGAATTTCTACAACGATCTCATGCTCGCCCCCTCCGGCCTCACGAAGCTGGAGCGGGAGATGATTGCGGTGGTCGTCTCGGCGGAGAATCGCTGCTGGTATTGCCTGGTCGCCCATGGCGCGGCGGTGCGGCAGCTCTCGGGCGATCCCGCCCTCGGCGAGGCGCTCGCGCTCAATTACCGGCAGGCGAAGGTGACGGAAAAGCAGCGTGCCATGCTGGATTTCGCGCTGAAGGTGGCGCGGGCCTCGGCCGAGATCGAGAATGCGGATCGCGATCGCCTGCGTCAGGCCGGATTCGGCGAGCGGGACATCTGGGATATCGCGGCTGTCGCGAGTTTCTTCGCGATGTCGAATCGCATGGCCTCTGCAACGGGCATGCAGCCCAACCCGGAATATCACGCGCAGGCGCGGTTGCCTGGTCCGGCAAAAAAATAGGCGGCCGCGCGAGGTTTTCGCGGGCCGCCCTGCCATGATCGGTGGATCGGCAGATCAGGGATGCGAGCGAGGGGGCTGGGGGGCGTAGGGTCTCGCTGGCACCATCACCGTGGCATGAAAAGGGTTATCGCGTGCGCCTCGGGCGCGCGAATGGTCGAATTTAGGCCAAACTGTGGTGCCGCTGACGTCTGCGTGATTCTTTTCGTCAGGCATTTCGCAAGAAACCCGGCGCAGGATCATGCGTTGGCAAAAGAGGGTTGCCAGCCAGGGACATTCTGCCACACTGGCCTCGGAGTTCGGCATGGATGCAGCAGACCAGAAGGCTTTGGCGGAACACAGGGCAGCGGGCGGACCGGTGGTCGTTCCCTTTGCGCCGCGAAAGATGGTGGAGGATGTCCGTTTCGATCGTCGCGAGTTGAGCGAAATCCTCAACGTCTATGGCCGCCATGTCGCGACCGGCGAATGGCGCGACTACGCCATCGATTTCGGGCGCGACCGTGCCGTGTTCTCCATCCTCCGCCATGCTGGCGAAACGCCGCTCTACCGCATCGAGAAGGACCCGAAGCGCGCAGCGAAGCAGGGAGCCTATGCGGTCATCGCCCAGGGTGGCATGGTGCTGAAGCGCGGCCCGGATCTCGCGCGGGTACTGAAGGTTCTGGACAAGCCGACCCGCGTCGTCGGTTGAGACCGCCCGGAAACCAGCGGCGAGATTGCTTGCCCAAGCCGCCCATGAAAAAGCCCGGTCCATGAAAAAGCCCCGGTCTCCCGGGGCTTTCGCATCTTCTTGAAGTGCCGATCGGTTATTCCTGATTGCGGACACCGAAGAGTTGCAGCAGCATCTGAAACATGTTGATGAAGTTCAGATACAGCGTCAGCGCGCCCATCAGCGACCATTTCTGCATCAGGGTCTGGTCGCCGGCGACCACATCATATTCTTCCTTCAGGCGCTGGGTATCCCAGGCAGTGAGGCCCGCGAAGACCAGCACGCCGATCACGTTGATCGCGAACTGAAGGGGGCCAGAGTTCATGAAGTAGTTCACGATACTGGCGATGATGAGGCCGAACAGGCCCATCAGCATGAACTTGCCCATGCCGCTCAGATCCTTCTTCGTCGTGTAGCCGAACAGCGACAGCGCGCCGAAGGCCGCGGCGGTGATGAAGAACACCTGGGCGATCGAACCTTGAGTGTAGACAATCAGAATGCTCGACAGCGACAGACCCATGATGGCCGCGAAGCTGTAGAACGTCCCGAGCAGCGCGCCATAGCTCATCCGCTCCCAGCGGAACGAAAGCAGCAGCACGAAGCCGAGCGGGGCGAGCATGACCACCCACCGAAGCTGGCTAGCCCAAATCGCCGCACCAAAGGGCGTCAACAGATAGCCAAACGCCCGGCCGGCCGCATTTGCGGGGTTCGTCGTCGTGCCGAGCAAGAACACTCCGATCGCCACCAGACCGGAAATGGCCAGCGCGACGGACATGTGGTTGTAGATGCCGAGCATGTACGAGCGCAGGCCAGCATCATACTGGGCGGCGCTCATGGAACGGCCCATGCCCGCGGCATAGGGGGCATAAGCGTTGCGATCGTAATCAGCCATTGGAGCCTCTCTCCTGCCAGGACGGCAACCGTGCCGCCCGTGGTTCCCCTATATATTACGTTCTTCCTGAAATTTCTCAAGAGGGGT
>JADCCH010000170.1 GCA_020252865.1 Methylobacterium sp. | reverse complement strand
TCGGGGGATCTTTGGGCTTGTCCGTCATCGGCGGTATCTGTTCAGCACGCCATCGGCGCGCATCATCTCGATCAGCATGCCCTCGCGCAGGCCTCGATCGCCGATGCGCATGGTCTCGGAGGGAAAGGCGCGGCGGATCGCCTCGAAGATCGCGGCCCCGGCAATAACGAGATCGGCCCGGTCACGCCCGATGCAGCCATTCGCGGCCCGCGCGGCGTAGGGCATGTCGAGCAGGTTCTCGATCGCCGTATCCACCTCCCCCTTGCGCATCCACAAGCCATCCACGCGGCGGCGATCATATTTCTCGAGCCCGAGATGCAGGCCACCAAGCGTTGTGACCGTGCCGGAGGTGCCCAGCAGATGGAAGCCGGCGCCGCCGGTGGCGGGGCGGGCCGCGTCGGCGAAATCGGCAAGCGCCGAAAGCGTCTCCGCCACCATGGACTCGAAAGTGTCACGCGTCACGTCCACGCCACCATGGCGCTCGGCGAGGGTTACGACGCCCACCGGAAGCGAAGCCCAGGCACGCACGCGCCTGGCGATTCCCGGTTCGCCGGGTGCCACGTCCTTCTCCCGCAGCGCCAGCCAGACCAGTTCGGTGGAGCCGCCGCCGATATCGAAGAGGACGACGCTCTCGGCCTGCTTGTGCGCGAGAGCCGAACATCCGGCCGCGGCGAGCAGGGCCTCGGAGCGACGGTCGAGCACTTCCAGTTCGAGCCCGAGTTCATGGCGCACGCGCGCCAGAAAGGCCGCGCCATTCCGCGCGACACGGCAGGCTTCGGTGGTGACCAGCCGGACGCGGGAGACGTTGCGCTCCTCGATCTTCCGGCGGCACACGGCCAGCGCCTCGAGCGTACGCTCGATCGCGCCATCCGAAAGGTTGCCGGTGGTCGCGATTCCCTCGCCCAACCGCACGATGCGCGAGAAGGCATCGACCACGCGGAAGCTGTCGCCATCCGGCCGGGCGATGAGCAGGCGACAATTGTTGGTGCCGAGATCGAGCGCGGCATAACGCGGATCGCGACCTCCGGGCCTGCCGAACCGGACGGCTTGAGCGCTCGGGCGCGCGCCCGAGCGCAGAAGCGGTCGCGGCGCAGCCATGTTTTCGGCAGGCACCTCCGCGGCACCTCCGCCCGTTTCTCCGTTGTCGTCCACATGCCGCTCCGGCAAATTCGAAAAAAGCTTTGCTTTTGCACATAGCCGAGGGCGAGCATTCCGGCAAACGGCAAGGCTCGCCGCCGGGCCGGCCCGCCTTGATGAAGATCATGGACCCGGGCACGCAAATAGGGAATCCTGAAGGCTGGTTCACCGGTTGCCCCTCAGGAGTTTTCCATGCCGCTTCAGCGCATCACGCTCACCCTTGCCCGCAGCAAGGAGTATCCGAACGGCTCGGCCGCCCATGGCTATGAGATGGTCGCGCCGCTCGACGGGAATGGGCATCTGGAGGCGGGGGAATGGGCAAAGGCGAAGCAAGCCTGCACCGTCCGCCGCTTCTGGGCGGATGAGGAATTCGACCTCGGCCACCTGGTCCATCGCGGTGGTTCGAAGGGCGGCAGCTGGGCCTTCACCTACGACATTGCCGGCGACGAGGACGACGAGGCGGGCTTCCGCTTCGGCACCCACAGCTTCAATATCGGCGATTACGTGTCCATCCGCGATGAAGACGGCGTGATGCACACCTTTACGGTGAGCCTGATCGAGCCGGCCTGAAGCATTTTCAAGCGAAGTGGTTCCCGGTTCGCGCAAAGAAAATGCGACCAGACAAGTAGACAGAGCATTTTCAAGCGAAGCATGTCCCTCGCGAAGGCGGGGATGGGAACCGGTTCGCGCAAAGAAAATGCGACCAGACAAGTAGACAGAGCATTTTCAAGCGAAGCATGTCCCTCGCGAAGGCGGGGATGGGAACCGGTTCGCGCGGGAAAAATGCGAAAGCAAGAAAACATGGAGCATCCGACCTCATAGGGCCGAATCGAAAAAATGCTCCAGGCCAGGAAATCAGGCAGCCTTCGGCGCAAGGCCGCCGCGCTTCTGCAGGAAGGCGATGATCTCGGGCACGCCCTCGCCCGTCCTGAGGTTGGTGAAGACCACCGGACGCGGGCCCCGCTGGTTGGCGGCATCCTTCGCCATCACGGCGAGATCTGCCCCGACATGCGGCGCGAGATCGGTCTTGTTGATGACCAGCAGGTCGGATCGCGTGATGCCCGGGCCACCTTTTCGCGGGATTTTCTCGCCCTGCGCGACATCGATGACGTAGAGCGTGAGATCCGCGAGATCCGGCGAGAAGGTCGCGGCGAGGTTGTCGCCGCCGCTTTCGATGAGGATCAGTTCCAGGGCCGGAAACTTCCTGCGCATCTCGGCGATGGCATGCAGGTTCAGCGAACAATCCTCGCGGATCGCCGTATGCGGGCAGCCACCGGTTTCCACGCCCAGGATGCGCTCCGGCGGCAGGGCCTGCAGCCGCGCGAGGATTTCGGCATCCTCTTTCGTGTAGATGTCGTTGGTGATCACCGCGAGATCGCAGGAACCGCGCAGGCGCTGGCAGAGGGCGGCGGTGAGGGTCGTCTTGCCCGAACCGACCGGGCCGCCAATGCCGACGCGAAGGGGTCCGTTCATGAGCGGAAAAGCCTCCCGTTGAGGGTTTCGTGCCGAAGCGCCATGAGGTCGGCCATCAGGGCCGAGCCACCGAGCGCGGAAAGCGGCAGGACGGAAGCCCGCGCCGCCTGGAGGATGAGGGGCTGGAGTTCGGCGAGCCGCTGCTGCGCCTCGCTCTGCCCGATGATGGCGAGGCGAATGCCGGCCGCCAGCAAGTTGCCGGCGAAGGCCTGCAAGTAGCTCGCCGCCAGCGCATCGAGCGGCTGGCCATGCAGCCCGCCCGTGAGGCCCACGGCCACGGGAAAGGCGATTTCCCGCCCCTCCTCCGGCCAGAGCATCACGAGGCGCTCATGCGGCCAGGCGCGGCGCACGAGAGCGAGAAAGCTCGTGCCCTGCTGCGCGCTTTCGAGCCGCCGCTCGGCTGCTTGCGACAGCGCCAGCGCAAGATCGGAGAGTTCCTGCAAGGCGGTCGCATCCCCGTCCGCCGAGAGGCGCCACGCTTCCCCGAGCAGGATCGCGTCGTTGCGGCCCGTGCCCAGGCTTAGAATGTCACCGATCCAGCCCGCGAGGGCGGCACCGTTGGTGACGATCCCCTCCTCCGCAGCCGCCTCGATGCCATGCGAATAGGCGAAGCCACCGACCGGAAAGGCCGGCGAAAACCACGCCTGGCGCTGGAATTCGAGGCTCATCATGGCTCAGCGGTGCTTGTGGCCGTGATGGTCATGGCCGCAGCCGCAATCCGGGCCATGATCATGATGCGCAGGATCGTGCTTATGGGTGTGATGCCCGCGATCATCGTGGTGGCGATCATCGTGCCGGTGCCCATGGTCGTGGTCATGATGATGTCCGTGATGGTGCGCGTGCGTGGCCTGGGCATAGGCCCCGCCCTCGGGATCGAAGGCGGCCTCGATCGCGCGAACCTGCCCGCCGAGGCCCTGCACCATCGCCTCGATCACATGGTCGCGGCGGATGCGCAGCTTCTGGCCCGCGACCTGAACGGGCAGGTGCCGGTTGCCGAGATGCCAGGCAAGGCGCAGCAGATGCTCCGGGCTTTCCGCGCGGATCTCGGCCAGAGGCTCGCTCGCGCCCAGGATTTCCACCAGGCGTCCATCCTCGAGCTTCAGCGCGTCGCCCGAGCGCAAGGCGACCGCCTCGGGCAGGTCGAGCAGGAAATTCAGCCCGCCCACGCCTTCCATGGCGAGGCGGCGGCGATGGCGATCATCGAAATCGAGCACCACGGTATCGGCGGGGTCGCCGCGCCAATCTCCCCGGGCGATGACTTCCGTGGCGCGCATCATGAAGGACCTCCGAGGTCAGCAGAACCATTTCAAACGGTAGCACGCCGCGTGCCGGCGGCGGAAGGGCGCGGACGCAGGAGGGCCAGCAAAGGCAGGCTGAGCGCGATCATTCCCACCACGAGCGCCGGGCGCGGCGCAAGCGCGAGCATGAGGTTCGCATCGAGGATGCGCCGCCAGGGCACACCCGTCGCGAGACCATACCAGAGCGCCTCCAGTGCCGCCGTGAGCGGCACGGCGAGGAGCGCGAGCGCCAGCAGCGCCCACGCATTGAGCCAGCGCCTCTTGTCCAGCACGCGCACGGCCATCAGAACAAGAAACACGCCGATCTGCACAACTTCCTCGCTGACATTGATCTTCGCCTGCAGGAAGGCGTGGAAAATCGCGAGCGCGGTCAGCGGATAGATGAGCCGGTGCAGCCTGTTCCAGCTCTCCGCGCCCATCCGGCGGATGGTGCCATCGGTCGAGGTCACGCCCAAGGCGACCATCGCGCCGAGGGCCAGAAAGCCGATGGTGAGGTAGAAACGCCTGATGATCTCCAGCACCACCACCACGAGGTCGTAGCGCTGCTGCACGACATACAAGAACAGGTGGACGAGCGTATAGGCCAACGCCGCGACGCCCAGCATGCGACGCAGTTGCGCGAGCTTCCCCCATCCGGTGATGAGCCGCAAAGGCGTGATCGCCAGGGTGACGAGCAGCAATCGCACGGCCCAGAGGCCGGTTTCATGAAGCGCGACTTCCAGCGGCTTCGCGCCGAGCGTGCCGTTCAGCCCATGCCCGCCGATCCACAGGCCCGGCGCGATGACACCCGCAAGCGCAAGGGCCTTGAGCGGCGCGAAACGGCCTTGGCGGTCATTCCAGGGAAGCGCGATCTGCATTCCCGAGAGATGGCGCGCAAGGCCCCCGCGCGCAAGTCACCCTTTGTTCAAGCGAAGCCATGCTGCGTTCAGAACAGGAAATAACGCTGCGCCAGCGGCAAAACCGATGCGGGTTCGCAGACCAGCAACTCGCCATCCGCGCGCACATGGTAGGTTTCGGGGTCGATCTCGATCTTCGGCGTGGTGCCGTTATGGATCATGTCCTTCTTGCCGATGCCGCCGCGCACGTTCTTCACCGCCACGAGTTCCTTGCGCAGGCCGAGACGCCCGCCGAGGCCGTTGGCGATGGCGGCCTGCGATGCGAAGGTCACGCTCATCGCCTGCATCGACGGCCCATAGGCACCGAACATCGGGCGGTAATGCACCGGCTGCGGCGTGGGGATGGAGGCGTTGGGGTCACCCATGGGTGCCGCGATGATCATGCCCGATTTGATCACGAGATCGGGCTTCGCGCCGAAGAAGGCCGGGCTCCAGATCACGAGATCGGCGAGTTTCCCCGCTTCCACCGAACCGATGACATGGCTCACCCCATGCGCGATGGCCGGGTTGATCGTGTATTTCGCCACATAGCGCCTGGCGCGGAAATTGTCCGCCCCGGTGCCGGCGTCCTCGGGCAGCGCGCCGCGCTGAACCTTCATCTTGTGCGCGGTCTGCCAGGTGCGGGTGATGACCTCGCCGATGCGGCCCATGGCCTGGCTGTCGGAACTCATCATCGAGAGCGCGCCGAGATCGTGGAGGATATCCTCCGCCGCGATGGTTTCCTTGCGGATGCGGCTCTCGGCGAAGGCGAGGTCTTCCGCGATCGACGGATCGAGGTGGTGGCAGACCATGAGCATATCCAGGTGCTCGTCGATCGTGTTCACCGTGAAGGGCCGCGTGGGGTTGGTGGAGGATGGCAGC
>JADCCH010000017.1 GCA_020252865.1 Methylobacterium sp. | reverse complement strand
TGGTGCCGGGCTGATGGTGGCGGGGCTCACGGGCTTCTGCGGCATGGCCTTGCTGCTCGCTCGCGCGCCTTGGAACCAGCGGAGCGGCGCGCCTTCGCCGAGCGGCTGAAGCGCTGCGGATCGATTGGCGGTTGCCCTTGCCGCTGATCCGGCTATATCCGCCTGATGACGCAGAGACCGGCGACGCCTCTTCTCGACCAGATTGGAATTCCAGCCGATTTGCGGCGAATGCCGGCTGCCAGCCTCCGGCAGGTGGCTGATGAAGTGCGGGCGGAAATGATCGACGCCGTCTCGGTCACCGGCGGCCATCTCGGCGCGGGGCTGGGCGTGGTCGAACTGACGGTTGCGCTGCATTATGTGTTCGACACGCCGGATGACCGGTTGATCTGGGATGTCGGCCACCAGGCCTATCCGCACAAGATCCTGACAGGCCGGCGTGATCGCATCCGCACCCTGCGACAGGGCGGAGGGCTCTCGGGCTTCACCAGGCGCAGCGAGAGCGAATACGACCCCTTCGGCGCGGCGCATTCCTCCACCTCGATTTCCGCCGGCCTCGGCATGGCGGTCGCGCGCGATCTCGGGGGACGCGACAACCATGTCATCGCCGTGATCGGCGACGGTGCGATGTCTGCCGGCATGGCCTATGAGGCGATGAACAATGCGGGCGCATTGCACTCGCGTCTGATCGTCATCCTCAACGACAACGACATGTCGATTGCCCCGCCCGTGGGGGCGATGTCAGCCTATCTCGCGCGACTGGTTTCGGGCCGCACCTATCGCTCCTTGCGCGAAACGGCGAAGCAGCTTGCGAAGAGATTGCCGAAATTCTTCTACGACAAGGCCCGGAAGACCGAGGAATTCAGCCGCGGCTTCTGGACCGGCGGCACGATGTTCGAGGAACTTGGCTTCTATTATGTCGGGCCGATCGACGGGCACAATCTCGATCATCTCCTGCCCGTGCTGACCAATGTGCGCGACCAGGATATCGGCCCGGTGCTGATCCATGTCGTGACGCAGAAGGGCAAGGGCTATGCGCCCGCCGAGGCCAGCGCCGACAAGTATCATGGCGTGCAGAAATTCGACGTCATCACCGGAAAGCAGGCGAAGCCGCCCTCGAACGCGCCGAGCTACACCAAGGTTTTCGCAGAAAGCCTGAAGCGCGAGGCCGAGGCCGATGACAAGATTGTGGCGATCACGGCCGCCATGCCCTCCGGCACGGGCCTCGATCTCTTCGGGCAGGCCTTTCCGCGGCGCACCTTCGATGTCGGCATTGCCGAGCAGCATGCCGTACCCTTCGCAGCGGGCATGGCGACGGAGGGCTACAAGCCGTTCTGCGCGATCTATTCCACCTTCCTGCAGCGCGGTTACGATCAGCTCGTGCATGATGTCGCCTTGCAGAACCTGCCGGTGCGCTTCGCGATGGATCGCGCGGGGCTGGTGGGTGCCGATGGCGCGACCCATGCCGGGGCCTTCGATCTCGCCTATCTCTGCTGTCTGCCGAACATGGTGGTGATGGCGGCAGCGGACGAGGCCGAGCTCGTGCATATGGTGCGCACCTGTGCCGCCTACGATATCGGCCCCATTGCCCTGCGCTATCCGCGCGGCGACGGCGTGGGCGTGGAAATGCCGGAGCGCGGCGAAATCCTGCCCATCGGCAAGGGCCGCATCATCCGTGAAGGCAATCGAATCGCGATCCTCTCGCTGGGAACGCGCCTCGGCGAATCGCTGAAGGCAGCAGAAGAGCTTGAGAAGCTGGGGCTTTCCACTTCCGTGGCTGACGCGCGCTTTGCGAAGCCGCTGGACAGGGAACTGATCCGCCGGCTCGCCGGCTCCCATGAGGTGCTGATCACCATCGAGGAAGGCTCGCGCGGCGGTTTTGGCGCCATGGTGCTGCATGCCCTCGCCGAAGAGGGGCTGCTCGATGGCGGGCTCGCCATACGCACATTGACCCTGCCAGACATCTACCAGGACCACGATACGCCCGCGCGGCAATATGCCGAGGCGGGTCTTGATGCCGCCGGCATCGTGAAGACCGTGCGCGAGGTTCTCGCGCGCCAGCAGAGCCGTGGATCGGCGCGGGCCTGAAGATCCGGCTTCGGCGAGTAACCGAGAATCCGGTGGCCAATAATCCGGCATGCAGGAATCATGGCCGGGAGCGAGCTTCCTGCGCGCGCCGGCGCATCTCGAAAAGCCGGCGGCCCATGCCTGGAAGAGCCGGCCCGGGGGAAAATCCGGGCCGGCGAGGCGGGGAACGAGACTCAGACTTCCAGCTTGCCGGCCTTCGCGGCGGCATAGCGCTCGCCGATCTTCGACCAGTTGGCGACATTCCACCAGTTCGCGAGATATTCCGGGCGGCGGTTCTGGTACTTCAGATAATAGGCGTGCTCCCACACGTCATTGCCGAAAAGCACCATCTGGCCGTCCATCAGCGGGGTATCCTGGTTCGGCTTCGAGACGAGTGCGAGCTTGCCATCTTTCGAGACCGTGACGAACACCCAGCCCGAACCGAACAGGCGGCCACCGGCCCCGTTGAAATCGGCCTTCAGCTTGTCGAAACCGCCGAGGTCGCGGTCGATCGCGGCCTTGAGTTCGCCCTCCGGGGCCTTCGCGCCGCCGGGGGTCATGATCTGCCAGAACATCGTGTGGTTGGCATGGCCGCCGAGCGAATTCTTCGCGCCCATGCGGATCGCCTCGGGGAGCTGCTGCCATTCCGCGAGCAGCCTGGGGATCGAGCCATTCGCGAGCACGCCGTGGTCCTTTGCAAAATTGTTGAGGTTGGCGATGAAGGCGCCATGGTGCCGCTGGGAGTGGATTTCCATTGTCATCGCATCGATATGCGGCTCCAGCGCATTGAAGGCATAGCCAAGCTGCGGCAGCACGAACGGGCCCGTGGGGGCCGCGGGGGCAGCAGCCTGGGCGAACACCGTGCGCGGCAGGGCGCTGGCGCCGGCTGCGACCGCGGCACCGGCAAGAAACAGGCGACGGGAGAGTGGGGCATTCATGGGGTTTCTCCTCCGGAAAGTGCTTTCCCGCGCTGGCCCTATGGCCCACGTGGAAGCGACTTGTGTCGGAGCATAGATGGAGCCATAGCGGATGCAAGCCAAGCCGGAATGTTCTCACCCCCATGAATCGCCAGCGCATTGATCAGCTTCTCGTGGAACGCGGCGTATTCGCGAGCCGGGCGCTGGCGCGCGCCGCCATCGAGGCAGGGCTGGTGCGTGCGGATGGCGCGATAATGGACAAGCCCTCCCGATCCGTGCCTGCCGATGCGCAACTGGAAGCAAGCCGCCCGTTCGAAACGGTCTCGCGCGGCGGGGTGAAATTGCTGGCGGCGCTCGATGCCTTTGGCGTTTTCCCGGCGGATCGCATCGCGCTCGATCTCGGAGCCTCCACCGGCGGCTTCACGGATGCCCTGCTCAGGCGTGGTGCCAGGCGCGTCTATGCGGTGGATGTCGGCCATGGCCAGTTGCACCCTCGCCTCGCGGCGGATGCGCGCGTGGTGGCGATCGAGGGGCTCGATGCGCGGGCCATTACCGCATCCGAGGTATCTGAAATGGTGAGCCTTCTTGTCGCCGACCTCTCCTTCATCGGGCTCGCCAAGGCCTTGCCGGCGGGCCTCGCGCGGCTGGAAGCGGGCGGTGATCTCATCGCACTCGTCAAGCCGCAATTCGAGGCGGGGCCGGGAGCGAGCAGGGATGGCGTGATCCGCGATGCGGCGCTTCAACGGGAGATCGCAAGCCGGGTTGCCGGCGAAGTGGCTGCGTTGGGCCTCACGATCCTCGGCCTCATCCCCTCCCCCATCACCGGCGGGGATGGCAACCGCGAATTCCTGCTCCATGCGAGAAAGCCCGCATGAATCCTCAGACCGTCACCTTCATCGCCATGGGTGCGCGCGGCGATGGCATCGGCATGGCGGATGGCCACCGCGTGCATGTGTCTTTCGTGTTGCCGGGCGAAACAGCGCGCATCAGCCGCGAGGGCGAGCGCGGCACGCTGCTCGACATCGTGAAGGCAAGCCCGGATCGCGTCCTCCCGCCCTGTCCGCACTTCACCCGCTGCGGCGGCTGCGCCGTGCAGCACTGGGCCGGCGACCGGATTGCCGAATGGAAGCGCGAGCGCGTGGCAACGGCCCTTCGCCGCGCGAAGGTCGAGGCAGAGGTCCTGCCTGCGCGTGATGCCCATGGTGCGGGCCGCCGCCGCGCGACCCTGCATGTGCGATACCCCAAGGCGCCTGGCGGGCGCATCGAGGCGGGTTTCATGCAGGCGCGCAGCCATGCGCTGGTGGATCTCGATTCCTGCCCTCTTCTAGTGCGCGCGCTCGCGCCCGCGCCGGAGATCGCCCGGGCCATCGGGCACATCCTGCGCGGGGTCGCAAAACCGCTCGATGTTCAGGTCACGGCCTGCGAGAGCGGGCTCGATTGCGACATCCGCGGCTCCGGGCCTTTGGTGGATGGCCTCAGACAGAAGCTCATCGCCTTCGCCCGCGAGCGCGATCTCGCGCGCCTCACCCTGCATGGCGAACGCCTGATCGAGGCGCGCGTGCCGGTGCTCACCTTCGATGGCCTCACGGCCTATCTGCCGCCCGGCTCCTTCCTCCAGGCGACCGCCGAGGCCGAGGCGACCCTTGCGGGCTTTGCCGTGGAGGCGCTGAAGGGCGCGAAGCACGTCGCTGATCTTTTCTGCGGTTTCGGGCCCTTTGCCTTGCGTCTAGCGCGGCACGTGAAGGTGAGCGCGATCGATTCCGACAAGGGGGCGATCGAGGCGCTTTCGCGCTCCATCCGCGCCAATCCCGGCGGCAAGCCGCTGGTGGCCGAGGCGCGCGATCTCTTCCGTCGCCCGCTTTTTGCGCCGGATCTCAAACCTTTCGATGCGGTTCTGATGGACCCGCCCCGCCAGGGTGCGGAGGCGCAGGCGCGCGAGTTGGCGAAATCAAAGGTCGCGAAGGTCGTCTCGATCTCCTGCGATCCTGAAAGTTTCGCGCGCGATGCGCGCATCCTCGTCGATGGCGGGTTCAGGCTGGAGCCGGTGACCCCGGTGGACCAGTTCCGCTATTCGGCCCATGTCGAGGTGATGGCGGTCTTCACGCGCTAGAGCATGCTGTGAAAAAGTGGAATCCGGTTTTTCACAAAAAAGCATGTGATAATAAAAAGATAAGAGCATGATGTGCTTCCGTCTGAACACATCATGCTCTAGTCGCCCCCGCCTCCACCATCGCCACCACCAGCATCACCGGCGTCGGCAAAGTCACCCCCGTTGACGATCGGGACATAGCCCCCGCCTGTATCGCCGTCGGCTCGGAGCCGTCTTGCGGCTTCATCCTCCCGCTTCTGCCGAGAGGTGAATACATTGCCGGGATCTCGGCCCCGATCTGCCCAAAAAACCACAAAAACCAGCAGGAGCAGCGGGCTGATCAGCAAGAAGACCTGGAGCATGGTGCTCATAGCAGTTTCCCCTCTTCCGGTTCCGGCGGGCCGACCCTTTGGATTCGCTCCATCACCAGCGCCTCGTCGTTCAACGGACGCATTAAACTTTGCACCCTATCCTGCTCGGTTTCCGGTGCGAGCCAGGCCTCGAAATCAGCAGAGGCGAGGATCACCGGCATGCGATCATGGATGGCCGCGAGCGTCGCGTTGGCGGTGGTCGTGAGGATCGCGCAGCTATCGATCTCGGAGCCATCCCGGCTGGACCAGGTCTCGTGGATTCCCGCCATGGCGAGCGGCTCACCGGAGGGGCGGAAGATACGGTAGGGCTGCTTCTTCCGACCTTTTTCATCGAGCTTCATCCACTCATAGAACGCATCTGCGATGAACAGGCAGCGCCGCCTCCGAATCGCATTGCGGAAGCTCGCCTTCTCGAACACTGTCTCGCTGCGAGCATTGATGAGAAGCGGGAATTCCTTCTCGTCCTTCACGAAACCGGGGATGAAGCCCCAGCGCATGAGCATGAAATGCCGTGCGCCTTGCGTGGCCGTGACCACCGCCACCGGATCGGTCGGTCGGATATCGAAACGCGGTGGGAAATTCGGCTGTTCGAGATAACCGAAATACTGGCGCGCGGCTTCGGGCGGGAGCGTCAGCGCAAATCGCCCGCACATGTCACAGCCAGCGCTTGGCCTTGAAGAACGCATAGGTGCCGCCGGCCGCGGCGACCATCAGCGCCAGCGCCATGGGGTAGCCCGCAGCCCATTCGAGCTCTGGCATCACCTTGAAGTTCATGCCGTAAATCGACGCGATGAGCGTGGGCGGCAGGAAGATAACGGCCGCCACCGAGAAGATCTTGATGATCTTGTTCTGCTCGAGATTGACGAGGCCAAGGGTGGCATCGAGCAGAAACTGGATCTTCGAGGCGAGGAAGGTTGCGTGATCCTCGAGGCTCTGCAAGTCGCGGAGCGTGGTGCGTACTTCGCCGCGCAGATTTTCGGGCAGGGTCGCGCCGGCGGTATTCGCCGTGAGGAAGAGCAGCATGCGCTCGATGGAAACGAGGCTCTCTCGCACCTTGGAGATGCGCGCGCCTTCGAGACCCATGGTCTGGAGTGTCTGGCGGAACACGCCGGGATCACTTTCCTGCGCGCCAAAAACGAGCGGAGAGACATCATCGATCCGCTCGCCGGCCATGCGGAGCAGTTCGGCCGCGCGGTCGATCACGGTTTCGAACAGCGCGATCAGCATGTGGTCGCCCGTCGGCGTGCAGGCCGCAGGGCGGGCCATGCGGTTCACGAACATCTGGAAGGATCGCGGCTCGTCATAGCGCACGGTGACGAGATGATAATCCTTCAGGATGAAGGAGATCGGCGCGAGCTTCGGCGTTTCGCTCTCGGATTGGCATAGGATGCGCGCGGACATGTAGCGCACACCATTCTCGACATAGAGCACCTCGGAAGGCTCGATATTCTCGGTTTCTTCCCGCGTGGGAATCGAGATGCCGAGCCGCGCCTCCACCCGCGCATCCTCGCCGCGGGTCGGGTTGAGGAGGTCGATCCACACCGCCTCGGCCGGAACGGCATCGCCCTCGCCGATGATGGCGCGCTCGAGATTGCAGCGGCCATCGGAGGCCATCTGCCCGGGGAGATAGGCAATGATCACGCGGCCCTCCCCCTTCTTCCTCAACGCCGAAACCGAGGCGGATAGAGCCTCGCCGAGCCACGGAAATCAAGGAGAAATTGAGGCTTTCAGCGGGCCGTAGGTCGCGCATGGCGGTGCCGGAACATCATCCGGCACGAAGAAATCTGGTGCCAAAGCCTGCGTGGGATCGTTGCGGTAATGATCGAATTCCGTCACGCCCTCGCCCGCGAGGAAGGTGTCGTCGATCAGGAAATTGCCGGTGAAATTCCTCGCGTCCTTGTTGAAGATCGCATAGGCCGCATCCGCGAGGATCTCCGGCTTGCGCGAGGCCTTCATGAGCGCCTCGCCGCCGAGCAGGTTGTTCACGGCAGCGGTTGCGATCGTTGTGCGCGGCCAGAGCGCATTCACACCGATGCGACCGCGCGTTTCACCGGCGAGGCCCAGCACCACGAGGCTCATGCCGAATTTCGCCATGGAATAGCCGGTATGGCCCGCAAACCACCTGGTCTTCATGTCGAGCGGGGGCGAGAGCATCAGGATATGCGGGTTTGCAGCCTTGGCGAGGTAGGGCAGGCCGCAGCGCGAGACGAGATAGGTGCCGCGCGCGTTGATCTGGTGCATCAGGTCGAAGCGCTTCATCTCCAGTTTTTCGACCGGCGCGAGCTGAATGGCGGAAGCGTTGTTCACGACGATATCGATGCCGCCGAAATGCTGCGCGGCCCTGGCGAAGGCGGCTTCGGTGGCGGCGTCATCGCGAATGTCGAGCTGGATCGGCAGCGCCTTGCCGCCAGCCTTCCCGATTTCCTCGGCGGCCGTGAAGATCGTGCCTTCGAGCTTGGGATGCGCCTCGACGGTCTTGGCCGCGACGACGACATTCGCGCCATCCCGTGCGGCGCGCAAGGCGATGGCGAGGCCGATGCCGCGCGAGGCCCCTGTGATGAACAGGGTTTTTCCGGAAAGGCTCATGGATCGGCTCCGTTGAAAATCGGGATTTGCCAGGATCAGGATTGGCCAGGATCAGGATTTGCCAGGATCAGGATTTGCCAGGATCAGGATTTGCCCTTGGCAAGGAAAGCTTCGAAGGCCTGGCGCGCCTCTTTCGACATCAGCCGCTCGGAGAAAAGTTTCGCCTCCTCGTCGATGCGCGCGAGAATGGCGGAGGGATCGCCACGGATCAGCCTGCGCGTGAGGCGCACCGCCTCGCGTGGCTTGGCGGCGATGGCCCTGGCGGTTTCGAGCGTGTCCGCCTCCAGCGTGGCAGGCTCGGTCACGGCATTGACGAGACCAATCTCGCGGGCACGGTTCGCGTCGAATTTCGCACCCATCGCCAGCATCTCGAAGGCCACGCGATTGCCCATGAGCTGCGGCACGATGAGGCTCGACGCCGCCTCCGGCACGAGGCCGAGATCGACGAAGGGGGTCGCGAAGACCGAGCGGTTGGAAGCAACCGCATAGTCGCAATGCAGGATCATCGTGGTGCCGATGCCGATGGCCGCGCCATCCAAGCCCGCCACCAGCGGCTTCTCATTCTCCACCAGCGCGCGCAGGAAATCGAGCACCGGCTGGCCGATGCCCCCGCCCATCGCGAATCCGATGAAATCCTTGATGTCATTGCCGGCGCAGAAGATGCCCGGCTGCCCGAGGATCACGATGGCGCCCACGCCGTCATCGGCATTGGCTTCCTTCAGGGCATGGGACAGCGCCGTATACATCGCACCGGTGAGCGCATTCTTCTTCTCCGCGCGATGCAGGCGCAGGATGGACAGCGCCCCTTCGCGGGAGACAACGACATCGCTCATGATGGATCCTTATTCGGCCGCCCAGGCGATGTTCACGGAATCCGCCCCTTCGAGGATCGTCGTCTCGAGGCCGCTTGCAGCGGTCACGAGATTTTCGGCGAAGAAGCGGGCATCGGCGATGCGGGTCCGGTGTCGCGGGTCGGTCTCGCCCGCGCCGAGGCCGGCATGGGCCGCCAGCGCCTGATCCGCGAGATAGGCACCGCCCGCGACGAGGCCGAAGAGCCGCAGATAGGGCGTCGCGCCCGCCAGCGCGTCATTCGGCTTCGAGCCAAGCGAGGCGAGCATGAAATCGGTTGCGCGATCGAGCGCGCCGAGCCCTTCTTCCAGCCGATGGCCGATGCGCGCGAAAGCGGGGTGGTTGATGGCACGTGCCGCCGCCACCGTGCGGGCATAGC
>JADCCH010000169.1 GCA_020252865.1 Methylobacterium sp. | reverse complement strand
TGAGCTTCAGCAGCCGCCCAGGTGCGGCCTTGCGGCGCTTCTTCGGCACGGGAATGCTTTCGACGCCCGTGAGATAGCGGCCCGTGAGCGATTTCGGGTTCGCCATCACCTCGGCCGGCGTGCCCTGCGCGATGATCTGCCCGCCATGCACGCCCGCGCCGGGGCCGATATCGACGACATAATCCGCCTCGCGGATCGCATCCTCGTCATGCTCCACGACGATGACGGAATTCCCAAGATCGCGCAGGCGCTTGAGCGTGACCAGCAAACGCTCGTTGTCGCACTGGTGCAGGCCGATCGAGGGCTCGTCCAGCACATAGAGAACGCCCGTGAGGCCGGAACCGATCTGCGACGCCAGCCGGATGCGCTGGCTTTCGCCGCCCGAGAGCGTGCCGGAGGAACGCGACAGCGTCAGATAATCGAGGCCGACATCGGAAAGAAATCGCAAGCGATCGCGGATTTCCTTGAGGATGCGCCCGGCAATCTCGTTCTGCTTCGGCGTGAGTTCGCCCGGCAAGGCCTCGAACCAACGCCCCGCCTCGGCCACGGATTTCTCCGTCACGCGGCCGATAGGCATGCCCGCGATCTTCACCGCGAGCGCCTCGGGCTTCAGGCGATGCCCCTCGCATTCCGAGCAGGGTGTCGCCGACATGAAGCGCGAGATTTCCTCGCGGGACCAATCGCTTTCGGTCTCCTTGTAGCGCCGCTCGAGATTGGTGATGACGCCCTCGAAGGGCTTCACCACCTCGTAGGCGCGCATGCCATCCTCATAGGCGAAGCGCACGGGCTCGGCGCCGGAACCGTAGAGGATGACCATCCTCGCGCTGTCGGGCAGGCTGGACCACGGCTTGTTGAGCGGGAAGCCGTAATGCTTTGCGAGTGCTGCCAGCGTCTGCCCGTAATAGGGCGAAGTGGATCGCGCCCAGGGGGCAATCGCGCCCTTGAGCAGCGTGAGTGTCTCATCCGGCACGATGAGGCCGGGATCGATCTTCATCTCGTGGCCGATGCCGCCGCAGGTGGGGCAGGCGCCGAAGGGGTTGTTGAACGAGAAAAGCCTGGGCTCGATCTCGGGAATCGTGAAGCCCGAGACGGGGCAGGCGAATTTCGAGGAGAAGGTGATGCGGCGCGGCGAGCCATCCGCCTCCTTCTCGTCGGCGAGTTCCAGCACGGCGATGCCGTCGGCCATGTCGAGCGCCTGCTCGAAGCCATCCGCAAGGCGGCTGGCAATGTCCGGCCGCACCACGATGCGGTCGATCACCACATCGATGTCGTGCTTGAGCTTCTTGTCGAGGGCAGGGGCCTCGGCGATCTCGAAATACTGCCCATCGATCTTCGCGCGCTGGTAGCCGCGCTTCAGGAAATCCGCGAGTTCCTTGCGATACTCACCCTTGCGGCCGCGGATGACCGGTGCCAGCAGGTAAGCGCGCGTCTTCTCCGGCAGGGCCAGAACGCGATCGACCATCTGGCTCACGGTCTGGCTCTCGATGGGAAGCCCGGTCGCGGGCGAATAGGGAATGCCCACGCGCGCCCAGAGCAGGCGCATGTAATCGTAGATCTCCGTCACCGTGCCCACGGTCGAGCGCGGATTCTTCGAGGTGGTCTTCTGCTCGATGGAAATGGCCGGGGAGAGCCCGTCGATCTGGTCGACATCGGGCTTCTGCATCATCTCCAGGAACTGGCGCGCATAGGCCGAAAGGCTTTCCACATAGCGGCGCTGGCCCTCGGCATAAATCGTATCGAAGGCCAAACTCGATTTGCCCGATCCCGAACGTCCGGTGAACACCACCAGTTTGTCGCGCGGGAGGACGAGATCGACGTTCTTCAGATTGTGCTCGCGCGCACCACGGACGGAAAGCACCCGCTCGCCGGGAAAACGCAGGGCGGCTTCATCAAACAGGCTTTCAACAGCGTCCGCCTGCACGGCGCGCAAGGGTTTCGACTTCGACATGGGAACCTGTGAACGTGTAAGCCGCGCCAGAATTAGGCATGCGCCAACCCGCCCGCAAGCCGGCCCTGCCCAATGCCGTTTCTACGCCGGAAATTCTGCCACGGATTGGCAGGCTTGAAAAGAACAAAAAAAGAACATAACAGAGTATGAAATGAGCATATTGGCGGCATGGCTGTGCACAAGCCGCCATCAGGCCTGTCGGGAACCGCCGGGCCGGCTTATGAAAGAGGAGCTTCGGCCATTGGGCCGTCGGGGCAGCGCGAGAGACGGGGAACGGGCATGTCGGGTTCGGTCAACAAGGTCATTCTGGTGGGGAATCTCGGGCGGGATCCCGAGACGCGGCGGCTCGCGAATGGCGATCCGGTCGTGAACCTGCGCATCGCGACCTCCGAGAACTGGCGCGACAAGCAGACCGGAGAGCGCCGCGAGAAGACCGAATGGCATTCCGTGGTGATCTTCAACGAGAACCTCGCCAAGGTTGCCGAGCAATATCTGCGCAAGGGCTCCAAGGTCTATCTCGAGGGCCAGCTCCAGACCCGCGAATGGACCGACAAGGACAACCAGAAGCGCTATTCCACCGAAATCGTACTCCAGCGATATCGCGGCGAGCTGACGCTGCTCGACAGCCGTGATGGCGGCAGCCGCGCCGAAATGGGCGGCGACGATATGGGTGGTGCCGTGGGCTATGACCGGGGCGGCGGTGGCGGAGGCATGGGTGGCGGAGGCATGGGTGGCGGCGGCGGTCGTTCGGCACCTCCGCGCGGCAAGGGCGGCGATCTCGATGACGATATTCCGTTCTGAGGATCAACCGCGGCCCGGCCTTGCCTTCAGGACGGCATGGCCGAGCAGCACCGCAAACAGCGCCTCGAAGCCGCGCCGCATCCGGCCATAGCCCTGCGGGCCATTCATGCAGGCGCGCAAAAAAGAGGCCGGTCCGCATGGCTGCGAACTCGGCCCCTTGCAAGTCTCCCCCGTAACGGGAGTTCCGGTCGAGCAATCCGCGAGACGGAGAGAGGTCCCGCGCGCCCTAGCCGAAGGGGTTGGCGTTAAGAGAAGGGGTTGGCGTTACGAGCCGGAGCCCGGCCGCGAGGTCTGGATCGGGCCCTTGTTCTCGAGCCAGTATTCGAGCATGGAACCGTCATAAAGCTTCACATTCGGCTGGTTCAGCACTTCCGAGAGCACGAACCAGTCGGTCGCGGCCCAATGGCCGGTGTTGCAATAGGCGATGGTCGCGTTCCCCTTGGCCGGGGCAAAGGCCTTGGCGAGGCTGGCCCTGTCCTTCAGGCGGAAATCGGGGCCAAACGCATTGTGA
>JADCCH010000168.1 GCA_020252865.1 Methylobacterium sp. | reverse complement strand
TAGGGCGTGCCCTCCGCCGTGTGGAAGGTGAAGCCCATGCGCTGCGCCGTGTCGCGCCAGTCCGGCCGTTCGGGAAGCGGCAGGCGACGCATCAGGAGGACGAGGTGGAGGAGGTCGAGCGCGCGGTCGAGCCGAAGCCGCCGCGCGTCACGGTCGAACTCTGCACGCTCGGCACGCTACCGCGCCCGGTGGTGATGCTGCGAGGCACGGTGACGGGGCCGGGCTGGGATGCATTTCGGCTCACGGTCGTGCCGGCGGCGGTGGAATAGCTGCGCCAGCCGCCCGCCACGCCGGCAGACGAGGTCGAGCGCGGCACCCCGCAACCCGGCTGTGTGGCCGGCGTGAAGCCCGGCGCGCAGGGCTGCTGGTTGCGCAAGGGCGGCAGAAGCGCCTGCGGCTGGCGCTGGCCGAGGAGCCTCTGCGCGATCATCACGCCCGCAAGGCTGGGCAGGAAGGAGGTCGCGCCGGCAATGGTCGCAGGTTTGCACTGGCCCGTGCCATATTGCGCTTCACAATCCCCCTGCGCGCTGAAGCGCGGCGCATCCGTGAGGTGCTTTTGCTCGGCGGCCGCGAATTCCGCCTCGCATTGGTCGCGCGTCAACGCGCTGGCGGTCACGCAGGCGCTGAGGCTCTCGTAGATCTCGGCCTTGTCGCTGTCGGAAACCGGTCCGCCAGAACGGCCGAGCCATGCGCCGGCGATCAGCAGGCCGGTTGCACCGAGGAAGATCATCGAGGAGCGTTTCATGGTCCCTCCCGGAGCATTTTCGAGCGAGGTGAACCCCGGTTCGCGGCAAGAAAATGCGACAATGCGAAAAAACACTAAACGCTCATCGAGGCAGCATTGAGGAGCCCTGCCCCGAGGCTGACGCTCGCGACCGTGATGCCGGCCGCGATGTTGCCCGCGCCGACCTTCGCCGAAAGACCCGGCACGATGAAGCGGCAGACGAAATAGGCGAGAAGCTGCACCACGAAAGCAGCAAAGCCCCAGATGAGCATGTCGGGGATGCTCACGGCCTGCGCGACGGCCTTCGAGAGCGGCAGCACGAAGCCGATCAGGCTTCCGCCCAGCGCGATGGCCGCCGCGACATTCCCCTCGCGGATCAGCGCGATCTCGTCATGCGCGGTCAGGCGCATGTAGACGAGCACGAAGATCGTCAGCAGGGCTGCCGCGACGATAAAATACAGGATGAAATGCGGCAGGCCGCCGAAAGTGCCCGCGAACATCCGTCCCTCGATCTCGAACATGGCGATTCCCCCGGTTCCGGCGCGATATCCTGCCTCGCCGGAGCCGGAAAGGGAAGCGTCACACCAGCCGGCTCTGCGCGATCGCCGCAGCGATGAAGCTTGCGAAAAGCGGATGCGGCTCGAAGGGGCGCGATTTCAGCTCGGGATGATATTGCACGCCCACGAACCAGGGGTGATCGGGATATTCGATGGTCTCGGGCAGCAGGCCATCGGGCGAGACGCCGGAGAACAGCAGGCCCTTTGCCTCCAGCGGCGTGCGGAAGGCCATGTTCACCTCGTAGCGGTGGCGATGGCGCTCGTGGATGACATCCGAGCCATAGATGCCGGCGATGCGGGAATTCGCGACCAGCTTCGATTCATAGGCCCCGAGGCGCATCGTGCCGCCGAGATCGCCGCCCGATCGCCGGGTTTCGAGCTGACCCTTGTTCATCCACTCGGTCATCATGCCGACGACCGGCACATCGCAGGGCCCGAATTCGGTGGAGGATGCGCCAGCCAGCCCCGCGAGATTGCGGGCGGCTTCCAGAACCGCCATCTGCATGCCGAAACAGATGCCGAAATACGGCACATGGCGCAGCCGCGCGAAGCGCGCGGCCTGGATCTTGCCCTCCGCGCCGCGATAGCCGAAGCCGCCGGGCACGAGAATGCCGTGGACATGCTCGAGGTAGCTCGAGGCATCCTCGCGCTCGAAGATTTCCGAATCGATCCAGTCGAAATTCACCTTCACCCGGTTGGCGATGCCGCCGTGGTGAAGCGCTTCCATCAGCGATTTGTAGGCATCCTTCAGGCCCGTATACTTGCCCACGATGGCGATGGTCACTTCGCCTTCCGGGTTGCGCAGGGTCGAAACGATATGCTGCCAGCGCGACAGATCGGGCTCCGGGCCCTCCGCGAGGCCGAAGACACGCAGGACTTCGCGGTCGAGCCCCTCTTCATGGTAGGCGAGCGGCACGGCGTAGATCTGGTCGACATCGCGCGCCTCGATCACCGCCGAGGGTCGCACATTGCAGAAAAGCGCGAGCTTCTTCCTCTCCCCCTCGGGGATTTCACGATCGCAGCGGCAGAGCAAGATGTCCGGCTGGATGCCGATCGAGCGCAGCTCCTGCACCGAATGCTGGGTGGGCTTCGTCTTCAGCTCGCCGGCGCTGGGGATATAGGGCAGCAAAGTCAGGTGGATGTAGCAGGAATGGCCCTGCGGCAATTCGTTGCGCAGCTGCCGCACGGCCTCGAAGAACGGCAGGCCCTCGATATCGCCGACCGTGCCGCCCACCTCGATCAGGACAAAATCGTAGCCCTCATTGCCCGTCAGAACGAAGTTCTTGATGGCATCCGTGACATGCGGGATGACCTGCACGGTCGCGCCGAGATAATCGCCGCGCCGTTCCCTGGCGATGATCTCCTGGTAGATGCGTCCCGTCGTGATATTGTCCGATTTCTTCGCCGAAACCCCGGTGAAGCGCTCGTAATGGCCGAGATCGAGGTCGGTTTCCGCCCCGTCATCGGTCACGAAGACCTCGCCATGCTGATAGGGGCTCATGGTCCCCGGATCCACGTTCAGATAGGGGTCGAGCTTCCGCAGGCGGATGGTGTATCCCCGCGCCTGCAGGACCGCGCCGAGGGCTGCGGAGGCGAGACCCTTGCCGAGGGAGGAAACCACGCCGCCGGTGATGAAGATGTACCGCGTCATGGGAACCGAGCCTTAATCCAGCGCGCCGATTCGG
>JADCCH010000167.1 GCA_020252865.1 Methylobacterium sp. | reverse complement strand
CGAGGATCGTGACGATCATGCGGAACGGACCCTCTTCCACCTTGGCTTCAGGCACATGCGCCAGAAAGGTGTCGAAGAGCGGCGCGAGGCCTTCATCGGCATTGCCGTCGATCGACTTCGACATCCAGCCATTGCGGCCCGAGCCGTAGAGGATCGGGAAATCGAGCTGATCGTCATTGGCGTCGAGCGCCACGAAGAGGTCGAACACCTCGTTGATGACCTCCTGCGCGCGAGCATCGGGGCGGTCGACCTTGTTCACCGCCACGATGGGGCGCAGGCCGAGCTTCAGTGCCTTGGAGACCACGAACTTGGTCTGCGGCATCGGGCCTTCGGCCGCATCCACCAGCACCACAACACCATCGACCATGTTTAGGATGCGCTCGACCTCGCCGCCGAAATCGGCGTGGCCGGGTGTATCCACGATGTTGATGCGCGTATCCTTCCAGACAAGCGAGGTGCACTTCGCCAGAATGGTGATGCCGCGCTCCTTCTCGAGATCGTTCGAATCCATCACGCGTTCGATCACGCGCTGGTTGTCGCGGAAGGCGCCCGACTGGGCGAGGAGTTTGTCCACCAGCGTCGTTTTGCCGTGGTCGACATGCGCGATGATGGCGATGTTGCGAAGCGACATGGAATGTTCCGCCTGCGGCCGTGGCCGGAAAAGAGCAATCACCACAGGCGGGCTGCGCGAGACTTCCGCGCGGCCAGAAAGATCCGGGTGGATCAATCAGACACATGAGGCTTGGGTTCGGCCCGAGCCGATACCCGAAACCACGCTGCACCGCAACCTCAAACGCCGGACGGGCCTGTCGGAAGCATCGTGACAGCCCCGGCGGGGGGCTGCTGAGCGTTCTTCTGCAGCGCTTCCCGCTTGCGCGCCAGCGTGTAGCGGAGCTCGGAAACGAGCAGCGCGACGGCGGCCACCTCGCCGCTGTCGCCTCCCTTCTTCGTGGCGGCACGCAGCAGCCTCGCGATGGTCGCGTCGGCCTCGTCCTCGATCATGTCGAGCAAGGCAAGGTGATCCGCCTCGCGCACGCGCTCGATCTCCAGCACGAGATCCGACATCAGTACATCGGAGGGCACGGGATCCGCGCGGCGTGAAAGGCTCGAGAACAGGGCCGCAAGTGCCGAACCGAGAAGCGAGAAGGCCATGATGCCGATATAGGTGTAATCGCCGTAGCGCTCGAAGAAGGTCTTCGTCTCGCCATCGATGAAGGCGACGGCACCGGGATGGTTGGGCAGGCGCGCCGCCTTGTCTTCGGTGGAAGGGAGATCAAGCTGGTTCACGGCCGGCGTGTCGCGCACGATCTGCGGGCGTAGCGTGACAAGCAGGCGTGTGAGTTCGCTGACCACCGCATCGGAAAGGTTGTTGTCCGCCACGAGACGATGCGTGACGGCCAGCGTCGTCGCCGCCGCTTCGGGCAGGACCGGATTGGCGCCGAACGCGCCGCGCACGATTTCCACCGTATCGAATTGCGGGTAATCCGCCAGCAGGGCCTCCGCCTCGGCAACCGGCAGGAGGCCGGCATATTGGCCATCGATCTTGGGGAAGGTCTGGATCGCGCGCCGCGTGAGCGGCTCGGAAATCGGCGTCACGAAGAACAGCGCATCGAATTTCCCGTCCGCGACCTGCTGCTGCATCTCCTGCGGCGTGCCGGAAACGCGCGTCACATCCTGCAGGGAAAGGTCATATTGGTAGAGGATCTGCGAGAGCATCCGCTCATTGGCGGGCGTGGACCGCACGAGCCCCACCGTCTTGCCCTTGAGACCGCCGATCTCGGTGATCTCGCTTCCGGGCCTGGTGATGAAGAACGCCGCATCCCGCCGCAGGATCGCAACCGTCGAGGCCTTGGCAGGCATGGCCACGTCCGAGCGCACCAGCGCAAGATCGGCCTTGCCGGTTTCCATGCGCGCAGCCGAATCCGCCGGCCCTTCCGTGAGGATCAGCCGGAAGCGGATATCCGCTCGCTCGCGCTGAAGGGCCTGAAGGTAGGAGATGATCACGCGCACATCGGATGAACCCACCGGCCCGGCCGCGACACGCAGGACCGTGGGGCGGAACCAAAGGGCCGCTCCAGCTGCAACGAGTGCGATGCCCACCAGCACGGTCGCGATGGTTTTCAGCTTCCTGCGCATGGGCGAAGTGTGACGCTTCTCCATGCGCCGTCAAGCGCGGGAAGCCGGGCGGAAAGAAGAAGGGGCGCTGCGGTGCCCCCCGGCCCCTGGTGATTTCAGGCCCCGGCCTTGCGGCGGCGCATCTCCAGCGTGCGAAGTCGCAGCGCATTCAACCGGATGAAGCCCTGCGCGTCGCGATGATCATAGGCCACCGCGCCTTCCTCGAAGGTCACGAGTTCCTTGTCATAGAGCGAATAGGGGCTCTCGCGGCCGATGACCGTGACATTGCCCTTGTAGAGCTTCAAGGTGACGCGACCGGTGACAAGTTCCTGCGATTTGTCGCAGAGCGCCTGGATCATCTCGCGCTCCGGCGTGAACCAGAACCCGTAATAGACGAGTTCGGCATAACGCGGCATGAGCGATTCCTTCAGATGCATCGCCTCGCGGTCGAGGGTGATGCTCTCTATGCCGCGATGCGCCTGATGCAGGATCGTGCCGCCCGGCGTTTCATACACGCCGCGCGACTTCATGCCGACGAAACGGTTCTCGACGAGGTCGAGCCGGCCAATGCCGTTTGCCTTTCCAAGTTCGTTGAGCTTCGTGAGCAACGTCGCCGGGCTCATCCTCACGCCATCGATCGCGACCGGGTCGCCCTTCACGAAATCGATGGTGATGGTGGTCGCCTTGTCGGGCGCGGCCTCGGGCGCGATCGTGCGCATATAGACCATTTCGGGGGCTTCGACGGCCGGATCTTCCAGTACCTT
>JADCCH010000166.1 GCA_020252865.1 Methylobacterium sp. | reverse complement strand
GGTGGCCAGCACCACCAGCGGCACGGAGGCCGGAAGCCCGGCCTTCTCCGCCGCGATCACGCCGGTCGCGGTGTGCGGCTCCAGCAGATAGGCGCTTTCGGCCAGGGTCCGGCGGATGATCTCCGCCACTTCCGGCTCGCTGCCGCGATGGGCGTGGAACTCGGCGCGGATCTTCGCGAGCACCGTCTCCGGCAGGGTGAAGCTGCCGGATTGCTTCAGGCTCTCCATCATCGCGCGCACGGCTGCGGCATCGTTCCCGGCGGCCTCGAACAGCAGGCGCTCGAAATTGGAGGAGACCTGGATATCCATCGAGGGCGAGGTGGTGGCTTCCACGCCGCGCGTCTCATAGCGGCCGGAATGAAGCATGCGCGCGAGGATGTCATTGGCGTTGGTGGCAACGATCAGCGTCTCGATCGGCAAACCCATGCGCCGCGCGACATGGCCGGCGAAGATGTCGCCGAAATTGCCGGTGGGCACGGAGAAAGCGATTTTCCGATGCGGCGCCCCGAGCGCCACGGCCGCAACGAAGTAATACGTGACCTGCGCGACGATGCGCACCCAGTTGATGGAATTCACGCCCGAAAGGCCAACGGAATCGCGGAAGGCGTGGTCGTTGAACATGCCCTTCACGAGGGCCTGGCAATCGTCAAAATTCCCCGCGATCGAGAGCGCGTGGATATGCGCCTCGGTGGGGGTGGTCATCATCCGGCGCTGCACATCGGAGACGCGGCCCTCCGGGAAGAGGATGAAGACATCCGCCCGTTCGCTCGCGCGGAAAGCCTCGATGGCAGCCCCGCCGGTATCGCCGGAGGTTGCGCCCACGATCGTCGCGCGCTGGCCCCTTGCCCGGAGAACGTGATCCATCAGGCGTGCGAGCAGCTGCATCGCGACATCCTTGAAGGCAAGCGTCGGGCCATGGAACAATTCGAGGATGAAGCGGTTCGGACCGATCTGCTGCAGGGGTGTGACAGCCTTGTGCGCGAAGCTGGCATAGGCTGCCTCGCAGGCCTGCTTCAGCACCTCATCGGGAATGGAGCCACCCGTGAATCGCCGGATGACATCAAAGGCCACGGCGTGGAAGGGCTGGCCGGCATAGGCGGCGATCTCGCTGTGCGAAATCTGCGGCCAATTCTCCGGGACATAAAGGCCGCCATCGCGGGCAAGCCCGGTCAGCATGCATTCGGCAAAATCAAGGAAGGGCGCGAGGCCGCGGGTCGAGATATAGCGCATGCACGGCGTTTAACCGATCAGTTTGCGTCCGTCACGGCGTTTTCGTCTCTGGCAATTCCAGGTTTCCTGCGCCGGCGCGCGAAGAGGAAAAATCCGGCCACCGCGATATTGGTCGCCGCAAGGCTCCACCATGTGATGGCGTATTCGAGGTGGTTGTTGGGAATGGACTTGAGAAAATCGCGCGCTTCAATGCCGAAAGGGGGGGCCGATTCATCCGGGCGCGCTTCGCGGTCGATGAAGTGCGTATAGGTTTTCAGGTGGCGTTCACTGTCATCCACCGTGCCTGCAAGTTGGAGCTTGCGCGCGATTTCAACAGCATCCCGAAAGAAGAAAACACCCTTTGCGGGGTCGTTATAGGGCGGCAACACCCCTTCCTTCTCGCCTGGGCGGAGAAAACCCGTGAGTGTCACTTCACCAGATGGCGTCTCGAACGGAGGTATCGCCCCGTTTGGCAGCGTGGGCAAAAAACCGCGCGAAACAAGCACGGAATAGGTTTTGCCATGTTCGTCTTTGGCTGCATCAAGTGGCTCAAACGCCTGCATTACCCACACACCGAAACCACTTACCGGCACGCGGCCGCGCGAATCGCGCTCGCCGGGCTTGGGCGCGGGGCGGGAGGTGCGTATATAGGCGACCTTGTCGGGCAGAAAGCGCCCAGTGATGGTGACGCGGTCCCAAACCTGCGCCCGCGCGAACGACTTTGGCGGCCTTTTCGCCGCGGCCTCGATGGCCGCGATGAACTCCCGCTTCTCGGCGCGGCGCTGCCATTGCCAGGTGCCGAGCCCGAGCAGCACCAGCGTGCCCACGAGCGTGAAGACCACGAATGCAACCCGCTTGCCCATCGTGCTCAATCCGCGCGGCGGCCCTGCTCGGCCCGATTCCTGTATTGCAGGCTGATCATCAGGCCCTTCATCGGGCGCAGCAAGCCAAGGCAGACGACCAGCGTCAGCGGCAGGAAGACCGCGAGATGCAGCCAGATCGGCGGCTCGTAATGCACCTCGGTCCAGAGCGCGAGGCCGACGACCACGAACCCGGCGATGAGAATCACGAAGACAGCGGGCCCATCCCCCGAATCCGCGAAGCTGTAATCCAGTCTGCAAGCCTCGCAGCGCGGCGCAAGCGTCACAAAACCGGAGAAGAGCCGTCCCTCGCCACAACGCGGGCAACGCCCGCGAAGGCCCGCAGAAGCGGCATCCGCCTCGATCCCCCGATACTCGCTCATGCTGCCTCCACGAAAAAAGGCGGCACGCGGCCGCCCTTCCGGATTGCGGTGTCGGGGCGGTCAGTGCCCGAGCATGTTCGGCGCGAAGCCGAAATTCGAACCCCAGACATAGATCGCGGCAAAGAGGAACAGCCACACCACATCCACGAAATGCCAATACCAGGCCGCGAATTCGAAGCCGAGATGCTGCTTCGGCGTGAAGTGGCCCTTGTAGACGCGCGCCAGACAGACCGCGAGGAAGATGGTGCCCACGAAGACGTGGAAGCCATGGAAGCCCGTCGCCATGAAGAAGGTCGCGCCATAGATATGGCCCGAGAACTTGAAGGCGGCGTGGTTGTATTCATAGACCTGCACCAGCGAGAACAGCGCGCCGAGCAGGATGGTGAGCCAAAGGGCCTTCTTCACGGCCTCGCGATCACCGTGCAGCAGCGCATGATGCGCCCAGGTGACGGTCGTGCCCGAGGTGAGCAGGATCAATGTGTTGAAGAGCGGCAGTTCCCATGGGTTGAAGACCGCGATGCCCTTCGGAGGCCATTGTCCCCCCGTCAGTTCGGTGCGGGTGTACTGGATAGCCTCGCCGGCAAAGATCGCCGCATCGAAATAAGCCCAGAACCAGGCCACGAAAAACATGACTTCGGAGGCGATAAACAGGATCATGCCGTAGCGATGGTGCATCTGCACCACGCGGGTGTGATCCCCCGATTCGGCCTCGCGCACCACATCGGCCCACCAGCCATACATCGTGTAGAGCACGCCGATGAGGCCTGCGATGGCAAGATAGCTCCCGACCGCCATGCCGCCGAGCGTCATCTTCTTCATCCACATCACGGCACCAACCGCCATGACGAAAGCCGAGACCGAGCCGATGAACGGCCAGGGCGAGAGAGGCAGGATGTGGTAGTCATGGTTCTTGGCGTGCGCGTTGGCCATCCGAGGCCCCCTTCTTCGTTAGGCGTTCCGACTCGTGATCCCGTCAGCGCGCCGGCGCAAGCGCGGATGCGGCATCCGCGAGTGGCTTGGACGCGTTCTTGGCGGGAAAAAACGTGTAAGACAAGGTGATGGTCTGGAGGAAATCGAGGTTCTTTTCCTTCGAGATCTCCGGATCGACAAAGAACACCACTTCCTCCGTGCGGCTCTCGCCCGGCTGGAGGGTGATCTCGTTGAAGCAGAAGCAGGCGATCTTGTTGAACCACGCGCCAGCCTGATCGGGCGAGACATTGTAGCTCGCAATGCCGGTCACGGTGCGGTCCGACGCATTGCGGATGGTGTAGCTCACTGTCCGCACTTCGCCTCCCTTCACCGAAACCATGGGCATTTCCGGCTCGAACAGCCAGCCCAGGCCCGGCGCGACATTCGCATCCATGCGGATGGTGAAGAGCCGCTCGGTCACGCGGTCCGGGGCCTTCACGGCAACCTGCGTCGTGCCGCCATAGCCGGTCACGCGACAGAAGAGATCATAGAGCGGCACGGCGGCGAAGGACATGCCGAGCATGAACAGCGTGCCGCCCAGCGCATAGCCTGCGACGCGCAGGTTGCGGCGGGGGTCGATCATCACGGGGCGGGGAGCGGTCTTTTCGCGATCCATGGCGTCACATCGGCCGGGCCAGAATGGCCGGTCCCATCTTGAAAATGGTGATGACGTAGAACAGCACGACAAGGCCCACGACCGAAAGCGCGATGGCGCGCGAACGGCGCTGGCGGCGCGCCTTCTCCTCGGGCGTGAGAACGATGCCTTCCGGCTTGGGGGTGTCGCTCATGCGCCAAACGCCGTGAGACGTGAAAGCAAGGGCAGAAGCAGGAAAACGATGCGCTCGACCAGCAGGGCCGCGAACAGCGCGAAGAGATACAGGATCGAACCGCCGAACATCGACCAGCAGGCCTTGCGATCCTGTTCCGGCGTCGCGGCACGCAGGATCATCCAGGACCAGCGGAGCATCATGCCGGAGCCGATCACCGCGGTGGCGAGATAAAGCCAGTGGCCGAAGCCGAGCGCCACCGGCGCGAGGGACGAGAGCGCAAGCAGGATCGTGTAAAGCAGGATCTGGCGGCGCGTCGCAGCCTCGCCCGCCACAACCGGCAGCATCGGCACGCCCGCATGGGTGTAATCCTCGTTCTTCACCAGCGCGAGCGCCCAGAAATGCGGAGGAGTCCACAGGAAGATGATCAGGAACAGCACGATCGGCTCGATCGCGATCGTGCCGGTCACGGCTGCCCAGCCAATCACCGGCGGAAAGGCTCCGGCAGCACCGCCGATCACGATGTTCTGCGCGGTCGAGCGTTTCAGAGCCATCGTGTAGATCACGACATAGAAGAAGATCGTGAAGGCGAGCAGACCGCCTGCAAGCCAGTTGGTCGCAAGGCCAAGCACCATCACCGAGAAGAATGACAGCAGTAGGCCGAAGATCTTCGCCTCGTCCGGCGAGACGCGGCCGGCGGGAATGGGCCGGCTCGATGTGCGGCGCATCACCCGATCGAGATCCGCGTCATACCACATGTTGAGCGCGCCAGAGGCGCCGCCACCCAGGGCAATCGCCAGGATGGCGATGAAGCCGATCACCGGATGGATCGAGCCCGGCGCGATCAGCATGCCGACAAGCGCGGTGAATACCACCAGCGACATGACGCGCGGCTTCATCAGCGCCCAGAAATCGATTGGGTCTGCGTTGGAAATCAGCGCTTCGCGCCGGATGTCAGCTCCCGCGTCGCTCACGGTTGGCCTGCCTCAACTCTGTGCCCGGGGATTGACCCCATGCGGAAGCAGCCGCTCGAGGCCGCTTTCGGATGGGGCGGAGCCTCGCGAGAAGGCTCCGCCGGAAGGGATCAGTGGTTCGAGCCGGTGATGCGCGGCAGGGTTTCGAACTGGTGGAACGGCGGCGGGGAGGACAGGGTCCATTCCAGCGTCGTCGCACCTTCACCCCACGGGTTGTCGCCGGCCTTCTCCTTGCGGCTATAGGCGAGGTAGATGCCGTAGAAGAAGATCAGCAAGCCGAAGGCGAAAATGTAGGAACCCATCGAGGAGATGTAGTTCCAGCCCGCATAGGCATCCGGATAATCCACATAGCGGCGCGGCATGCCGGCGAGGCCGAGGAAGTGCTGCGGGAAGAACAGCACGTTCGCACCCACGAAAGCGACCACGAAGTGGCTGTGGCCGATCCAGTCCGGGATCATGTAGCCGGTCATCTTCGGGAACCAGTAGTACCAGGCGGCGAAGATTGCGAAGACCGCGCCGAGGGAGAGCACGTAGTGGAAATGCGCCACCACGTAGTAAGTGTCGTGCAGCACGCGGTCCACGCCGGCATTGGCGAGCACCACGCCGGTCACGCCGCCGACCGTGAACAGGAAGATGAACCCGATCGCCCAGACCATCGGCGGTCGGAAGGTGATCGAGCCACCCCACATCGTCGCGATCCAGGAGAAGATCTTCACGCCGGTCGGCACGGCGATCACCATCGTGGCCGCCACGAAATACTGCTGGGCCGCGAGGCTGATGCCCGTGGTATACATGTGGTGCGCCCATACGACGAAGCCGACGAAACCGATCGCCACCATCGCGTAGGCCATGCCGAGATAGCCGAAGACCGGCTTGCGCGAGAAAGTCGAGACGATGTGGCTGATGATGCCGAAGGCCGGCAGGATCAGGATGTACACCTCAGGGTGCCCGAAGAACCAGAAGAGATGCTGGAACATCACCGGGTCGCCGCCGCCGGCGGGGTCGAAGAAGTGGGTGTTAAAGTTCCGGTCCGTCAGCAGCATGGTGATGGCGCCAGCCAGCACGGGCAGGGACAGCAGCAGGAGGAAGGCGGTCACCAGCACCGACCAGGCGAACAGCGGCATCTGGTGCAGGGTCATGCCCGGCGCGCGCATGTTGAAGATGGTGGTGATGAAGTTGATCGCGCCCAGGATCGAGCTCGCGCCCGCCAGGTGCAGGGACAGGATGGCCAGGTCCATGGACGGT